>JAHFCS010000013.1 GCA_023249395.1 Gemmatimonadota bacterium | reverse complement strand
CCTATGCATTGCGCGCGCTCTGGCGACGAAGCCGATGGTCCTGTTGCTCGACGAGCCCACCGCGTCGCTCGACCCGTCCAGCACCCAGAAGGTCGAAGAGCTCGTTTACGAGCTGAAGTCCACCATGACGATCGGAATCGTCACCCACAACATGCAGCAGGCCGCTCGTGTCTCCGACTCCACGGCTTTCATGCTCGCGGGTGAGCTCGTCGAAGTTGCGCCAACGAATGCGTTATTCACGGCCCCAGTGGACTCGCGGACGGAAGACTATATCACTGGGCGCTTCGGATGACCGCAATCGCCGAGGTGAGCGGGGCGGCAGTCGCGACCAAAGAGGGATCCATCGAGTCGAAGGATTTCTCGTTCTTCTACGGAAAGAAGCAGGCTCTATCCAATGTTTCCCTCGCGATAGAGCCGCGCAGCATTACCGCTCTCATCGGACCGTCCGGATGCGGAAAGTCCACCTTCCTGCGCTCCATTAATCGCCTGAATGAGATCATCGAAGGGACGCGTCACGAAGGGACGATGCTGCTCGACGGCGAGGACATCTACCGCCCGGGTACGGACGTCGTTGCGTTGCGACAGCGCATCGGCATGGTGTTTCAGCGCTGGAATCCGTTTCCAAAATCGGTGTATGACAATGTGGTGTATGGCCCGCGCATCAATGGCGTCGATGCTCGCGAAGAGCTCGACAGTATCGCCGAGAATTCGCTGAGGCGCGCCGGTCTGTGGGAAGAGGTCAAGGACAGGCTGCGCCAGAGCGCCGTTGCGCTCTCCGGTGGCCAGCAGCAGCGGCTCTGCATCGCCCGGGCGTTAGCGAATCAACCCGAGGTGCTGCTGCTCGACGAGCCGGCGAGCGCGCTCGATCCGGCGGCTACGCAAAAAGTCGAGCAGCTGCTCCACGAGCTGAAATCACAGATCACCATCCTCATCGTGACGCACAATCTCCAGCAGGCAGCGCGCATCTCCGATCGGACGGCATTCTTTTATCTCGGGCGATTGGTGGAAGCTGATATGACGGAGCGCATATTCACGCGGCCCAGGGAGGAGCAGACGGAAGCATACATCACAGGGAGATTCGGATGACGTTACCGGGCACCACCAGACCTTTCCGCCACTTCCACGACGAGCTGGCGAAGCTCAAGGAGCGGCTGCTCTACATGTCCCGCCGCGCCGAGGATACGATAGAGCTCGCCGTGGACGCGCTGATCACACGCGACAAGAACAAGGCGCACATGGTAATCGAAAGCGACGCCGAGCTCAACGCGCTGGAGATTGAGATCGAGCAGCGGGGCATCGAGCTGCTGGCGCTGCAGCAACCGATGGCGACCGACCTTCGCTTCATCATCGGAGCGATAAAGATCTCCAACGACCTCGAACGCGTCGGAGATCACGCCGTCAACATCGCGGAGTCCTGCCTGTCGCTGCTCGATCAGCCCGAGCCGGTGGGCATGTGCCCGGAGATTCCGGAAATGGCGCGCCGCGCCCGGAAGATGCTCGGCGACGCGCTCGACGCATTCATTCGCTCCGACGGCGCGCTCGGCCGCGCAGTCTGCTCGGCCGACGACGAAGTGGATGCGCTCCACGATTCCGTTTTCCGGATAATGCTGACGCACATGATGGAGGACCCGCGCACGATCACGCCTTCGCTCGAGCTTCTGCTTGTGAGCCGGAATCTCGAGCGCGTTGCCGATCTCGCGACGAACATCAGCGAGGATGCAGTCTATCTCGCTGAGGCAAAACTGATCAAGCACCGCTCCGAGGAGCGGCGCTAGACGCACGCTATTCGACCGTCACCGTCCCGTGCATACTGGGGTGCGGCATGCAGTTGACGTTGTACGTGCCGGCTCGGCGACCTCCTTTATGGCGCTCTATCTCATGGCGCCCTATCGTTCTGAGCGCGCTTTCTGCACGCGAACCAGCCTCGCCGGGAGCAAACCCATCCCTAACGAGCTCCGCAACCAGCTTCAAACTGCGCTTGCTACCGTCTACTCGATCGAGCGAGAGCTCGGCGGAGGCGGTATGTCGCGCGTTTTTCTTGCGAACGACATTTCGCTCGATCGGAAGATCGTACTCAAGGTGCTCCCCCCTGAGCTGGCCGCGGCCGTCATGCTCGACCGTTTCAGGCGAGAGATACAGCTCGCTGCCCAGCTTCAGCATCCGCACATTCTGCCGCTGTTCTCCGCCGGCGAAGTGGACGGGGTCTCGTACTTCACGATGCCGTTCGTCAATGGTGAGTCGCTACGGGCGAAGCTCGGCGCAGCGGGATCGCTGCCCATCGCCGACACGATTCGGATTCTTCGGGAAGTGGCCTCGGCGCTCGCCTATGCACATCAGAGCGGGATTGTTCATCGGGACATCAAGCCAGACAACGTGCTGCTCTCTCACGGCTCCGCGATGGTGATGGATTTCGGCGTGGCAAAGGCGATTCAGGCCGCGACTCGTCTGACCGGGGACGAGCTCACTTCCGAAGGCTACGCGATTGGAACTCCAACATATATGTCCCCTGAGCAGGCGTGCGGTGACCCTGACATGGATCACCGTTCCGACATCTACTCCTTCGGCGTGATGGCCTATGAGATGCTCTGCGGGACTCCTCCATTCTCCGGGATGTCCCGGCAGGCAATGCTTGCCGCACACGTAATCCAGAAACCGGAATCGATCAAGGCGCGTCGGTCCGGTATTCCCGCCGCGCTCGCGAGGCTGGTGATGAACTGCCTCGAGAAGGAGCCGTCGGCGCGGCCCGAGCATGCCTCGGAGCTCGTATTGGCCCTGGACATGATCGTCAGCGCCAGCGGCGAAGGCACAGGCGCAGCGCGTCGCGAACGCAGGGGCGCATCGATCGCCGTGCTGCCATTCGCGAATCTGAGCGCCGATGCAGAGAACGAATACTTCTCCGACGGAATTACGGACGAGATCCTGAGCGCGCTGAGCAGCATCCCGTCGCTCCGGGTCGCGGCACGAACTTCCTCCTTCGCGTTCAAGGGACGCAATCTGAACGTCAGCCAGATCGCAGAGCAGCTGAATGTCGGTTCGGTTCTCGAGGGAAGCGTCCGGCGCGCGAAGAGTCGAGTCAGAATCAACGTACAGCTCGTCAATGCAGCCGACGGCTACCGGCTCTTCGCCGAACAGTATGATCGCGAGCTGGAAGACGTCTTCGCGATTCAGGAGGAAATTGCGAGGAGCATCGTGGACAAGCTCAAGGCAAACCTTACCGGCGAACAGACCCGTGCGCTGGGAAAGAGACATACCGACAACGTCGCCGCATATGAGCACTATCTCCGGGGCCGTTATATCTGGAACGGTACCAGGAGGATGGAGGCGGCAATGCATCACTATGCCGAAGCGCTGAAGCTCGATCCGGATTATGCGCTCGCTTTTCACGGACTCGCCGACTGCTACTGCGCGCTCGGTTTGTACGGAATCCGGAGTCCCGCCGAAGTCATGCCGCTCGCGAAAGCTGCTGCGCTACGCGCGGTTGAGCTCGCGCCGGAGCTCGCCGAGAGCCAGACATCTCTCGGGTTCGTTCAGATCCTCGATTGGGATTGGGCGAGAGCCGAGGCAGCCTTCCGCTCCGTGATCGCCAGATATCCGCGCCACGCTCCCGCGCATTCGTTCCTCGCGTGGGTGCTCGCGACGTTGAATCGTCCCGTCGAGGCAGCCACTGCGGCGAAGTCGGGCCATCAGTTCGATCCGCTGTCGCCGGTAGTCAATGGAATCACGGCACTGGTACACTATCACGCGCGGGAGTATGACAAAGCGATCGAACACTGCGAGCGTGTACTCGAAATGGATCCGATGAACTTCATCGGATTGTTCGCCATCAGCGTATCATGTGCCGGTGATGGGCGATATGCTCAGGCAATCAGGTACGCGGAAGACGGTGCGCGGCTTTCACCCGACGTGGTGTTCCTCCAGGCGCTCCGCGGCGTCGTGCTGGCGATGGCGGGCAAGAGCACCGAAGCCCGCGGCATTCTCGGCGAGCTGAAACGGCGCGCGAGCTCCGGATATGTCTCGCCGGTCTTTTTCTCCTGGATCCACGCGCATCTTGGCCAGGACGACATGGCCTTCCAGCAACTCGACAAGGCCCACGCGGAACACTCTGCCACGCTCGCCTTTGGAATTCGGTCGCCGATGTACGACCCCCTTCAACGAGACCCGCGCTTCGCCGCGCTACTCGCGAATCTCGGTCTCTCGTGACCGACGGCCGATTTGTCGGCCGTCGACCAACCCTCCCGCGGAAACGGGGGGTACTGGAAAAAGCTGCCGTCTGAAGTATCGTGATGTGCCCAGAGCTCACGCCTCATTCATCTCAAGGGGGGTCCACCATGCGCCGCGTCACCGCCATCGGCACAGCCGTCGTCCTGCTGCTTCTCTCGACATCGGCTCGTGCCCAGGGAACATCGCCAGCCTCACCCGCGGAAGGCTACAACGTCCACGTACTGGCGCCACATCTCGTCGATGGACGCGTAATGGGACCGTATCACCACTATTGCAAGGTTCTGGCGAACGATCCCCAGATTGTCTGTCTGATCTACGAGTCAACCCAGCCGATCGCGATGCTCGTGCAGGTGGAATACATCATGGCGAAGAAACTGACCCGTTCCCGCGTCTCGAGGGAGAGCTGGAATAAGTACTGGCACGATCACACAGTCGAGATCGCCAGCGGTCGCGTACAGGTGCTCGACCTTCCACCGGACAAGGCAAAGGAAGTCGCGGACCTCGTCTCAACGACCGACGGACTGATCTACCACGTCTACTTCAAGGACGGACTTCCTACGGGTAAGATGAGCGTTGCGCAAGCCGTGGGACATAAGCCGTTGAGCGACGCTGCATATCGCGCGTCAGGCGGCCACTAGGAGCTGTCCGCGAATGCATCCAGATCTGGGCGGTGACTCAAATGGATACTGGATGATCGGTTGCGCGTAGCGATCCTCTCGAACGAGCGGGCCAGCTTCATCCGCCCAATGGCGGAAGGACTGGCCCGAATGTTCCTGGCTGGTGTCGAAAGTGGAAGGATTCATGCAGGGCTACACAGCGCTCACGCTCTCATTGGACGCTCATTGTGACGGCACCTTCTCGATCAACGCCTGGAAACGCGGCGTACCCCGCACGTTGGCGAGGTCGGAGTCGGTCAGGTACCACTCACGATGCAGAAAGCCGAGCTCGATGGCGCGCTCGAGATGATCGAGAGCGAGGTCTACCCGACCGCCGACCGAATGGAAGCACGCAATGTTGTACAGCATCACCGGGTGACTCGGATCGAGCTGCACCGCGCGCTGCGCCCATTCCTGTGCCCGCGCAGCCTGTCCGATGCGCTCGAGGTTGATCGCACCGAGATACAATGCCCGCGAATCACCCGGGTTGAGTGAGAGGGCACGTTCCGCCGCTTCGACCATCCGTCTCGAGACCTCGTCGAGACGCTCGCGGTCACCAAGCGCCTGGTAGGCCATCGCGAGATACGACAGCGTCTGATATTCGTCGGGCCGCAAAGTCACCGCCTGCTCGTACATGCGCGCCGCATCCTCGAGCTTGCCCTGCGACTGAAGCGTGCGCCCATAGAAATAGGGCGCCTCATATAGCGTGGGATCGAGCCTGATGGCATCCTCGAATGCCTGCTCCGCCTCGGCGTACCGATGCTGATAGGCGAGGGTTAGTCCGCGCGATGCATGAGCCTCTGCCGAGTTGGGATCCAGCTCCAGCGCGCGACGGCTGGCGGCATCCGCCTGCGCCACCGCCGCCTCGCCCCCGCGGTGATCCTGCGCGCGAAACACTGAACAGTCGGCAAGCCCGGCGTACGCGAGCGCGTAGTTGGGATCGAGCACGATTGCGCGGCGATACATGTCTTCGGCCGCGTCGAGAGTCTCGGGCCGCCGCTGATGAAACAGCTGCCGCCCCCGCAGATAGTACTCGTATGCGCGAACGTTCTGCGTCGGAACCTTCCGGATCGCTTCCTGCTCTTTCGGACTGAGAACGAGCTTGAGCGCATTAACGATGTTCGTCGCCATCTCGTCCTGGATCGCGAACACGTCGGCCAGCTCCCGGTCGTATCGCTCGGACCACAAGTGATACCGGGTCGCAACGTCGATCAGCTGAGCCGTCACCCTCAGCCTGTTGCCCGCTTTCCGAACGCTTCCTTCCAGAACCGTCCGCACACCGAGCTTTCGCCCGATCTCGCCGACGTCCTCGGTTCTCTTCTTGAAGGCGAAAGCCGAGCCTCGCGATATCACATCGAGCGCGCTCACCTTGGTGAGAGCATTGATGATCTCCTCGGCGATCCCGTCGGCGAGGAATTCGTTTTCAGGATCAGTGCTCATGTTGGCGAACGGGAGCACCGCTATGGACTGGCGCCCACCATCCACGGTCCCGCCGCTGGCAGATGGTCCGGCTGCCTCGGTGAGCGTTCTCGCAAAATCGCCCGCGGTGGCGAATCGGTCTGCGGGATCGAGAGACATGGCCCGTGCGACCGCAGCGGAGAGCGCTTCTGACACGTCCGATACGACCGAGGCAAGGTCTGGTGGCTGCTCGGTGAATCTCATTGCGATCAGACGCTGCGGCGTGGTGGCGGTGAACGGAGGCGCGCCGGCGACCATCTCGTAGAACGTACAAGCGAGACTGTACTGATCACTTCTTCCGTCGAGCTGAGTGTCGCCACTTGCCTGCTCGGGACTTAGATACGCCGGTGTGCCAAGGGAAATCCCCGTTTGCGTGAGCGAATTACCGGCGGCGGCGGTGATGGCCTTGGCGATTCCGAAATCCAGAATCAGCGGCTCTCCTTCACACAACATCACGTTTTCCGGTTTGATATCCCGGTGGACGACTCCGCGCCGGTGGGCAAAGTCGAGCGCTGCCGCGATCCGGGACACAATCCGCAGTGATTCGGCGAGAGGCACGCTGCGGTCGCGTGTAAGGCGGTCGCGCAGCGTTTCCCCCTCGATATGCGGCATGACGTAGTAGACGACACCGCCGTGCTCACCCGAGTCGTGAACCGGCACGATGTTCGGGTGGCTCAGTCCCGCGGCAGTCGTTATTTCCGCGAGAAACCGCGCAGTCCCCATGGATGCCGCGATTTCCGGATCGAGCACCTTGACGGCGACCGGGCGATTGTGACGCCGGTCCCGGGCGCGGTAAACCGTCGCCATTCCTCCGCGGCCGGCCTCGACTTCGATGTCGTAGGCCGGGCCGATATCCGGGACCCGCTCGTGTTCTGCGCTCATATTCAAGGGTGGGCGGTTCAAGATGTGGCCGGTGAACCGCAAAGGTAAGTGTACGTGCACGCGGTGGTCGCGTTTCGTTATTGTGACTGAGATGAGAGCTATCATCATCACGAATCCGGGCGGCCCGGAGGTGCTCGAACAGCTGGATCGTCCCCTTCCCGAGCCCGGGTTGGGACAGATCCGTGTTCGCATCCGCGCCTCCGCTCTCAATCGAGCGGACATCCTCCAACGGAAGGGAGGCTATCCGCCGCCTGCCGGCGCGCCGTCTGACATACCCGGTCTGGAGTACGTCGGGGAAGTGGATGCCGTCGGTGACGCGGCAAGTCTCTGGCGCGTTGGCGCCCGCGTAATGGGACTCGTGGGCGGCGGTGGGCACGCAGAGTACGTCTGCGTCCACGAGCGCGAAGCGATAGATGTGCCCGCCGGATTGTCGTGGGAGGAAGCGGCAGCGATTCCCGAGGCTTTCCTCACAGCCTATGACGCGCTTTTCCGACAGCTCGATTTGCGCTCGGGCGAACGCCTTCTGATTCACGCCGTCGGGAGTGGCGTCGGAACCGCGGCGGTCCAACTCGCCCGTGCGGCCGGCGTTACGGTGCTTGGAACATCTCGGTCGGCTTCAAAGCTCGCGCGGGCGGCCGAGCTGGGACTCGAGACTGGCATCGACAGCTCGCAGGACGGTTGGGCTGAGCGACTCCAAGCGGTTACAGCGGGAAAGGGCGTTGACGCAATTCTCGATCTATTGGGCGGGAGCTATCTGCCCGACAGTCTTCGCGCACTTGCTCCGCGAGGCCGCCTCATACTCGTCGGGCTCACCGCGGGTCGCCGCGCCGAGCTGGACCTGGGCACGATTCTGAATAAGCGGCTTTGCATTCTTGGGACAGTCCTGCGCTCGCGGCCGCTCGAGGAAAAGATCTCGCTCGCGCGAGAATTCTCCGAGCGCGTGCTCCCGATGTTCGAGTCAGGCCGGCTTCGTGCAGTGATCGATCGCGTCTTCTCATTTTCGGAAGTTCGTGAGGCGCACCGGCTCATGGAGTCGAATTCGAACTTTGGAAAAATCGTGCTGAAATGGGATTGAAACGTCATTCGCCGGGCGCACCCGCCGGTCCGGTTCACTACCAATGAATGAAGTTGTGGGAAAGGATCAGGGTAGGCTGAACATGGGGTGTTTATTCAGGTAGGAAGATGCGAGGCAGTCCAAACCCCGAACCGTGTTTCACATGATGCTTCTGCAGCTGATGGCTGCCGCCGCCCTGTCGGCGCCCGTTCCAGCGGGACCCAGAATCGCCCCGGTAGGCATCAGCGCAAGAGCGCCGACATTTGCCGACCGTCAGACGGTCGCCGATTCGGTTCCTCGCAAGCGTCCTCGCGCAATCGAATACAGCGATGCGTACTACACGCGTCTCAGGATCCACCAGCTCGCGAGCTACGCCGAGCTGCCACTGTTCGCGGCGGAATGGGTGCTTGGAGAGCGCCTGCTGAGAGAACAGCGCACTGGAGAGGCGTCGGATGCCCTCAAGGGGGCGCATTCGACGGTCGCCCTCGGACTCGGTGCGCTTTTCACGGTGAACACGGTGACGGGCGCCTGGAATCTCTGGGAGTCGCGCAGCGATCCCGCGGGGCGCACGCTGCGGCTCATTCACTCGGTCGCGATGCTCGGCGCAGACGCCGGATTCGCGTGGGCTGGCGCAACCGGTGGTGAAGACGACGACAACGGCCTGGCCAGCGCCAACCATCACCGCACCATCGCGCTTTCGTCAATGGCTCTCGCCACGGCAGCGACCGCCATGATGTGGCTATTTCACGACTGATGGTTAACGCAGCCAGCATCCTGAAGATTGTCGCGACTGCAGCCAAGCCATGGGCCGAGCTTTACAGTGACTCGAGGGCCGTCTCAAGCGCGGTGACTTTTTTTCACCTGGGCGGACTTCTGTTCGCCGGCGGTCTCGCAGTCGCTTCGGACCGTGCCACCTTCCGCGCGTTGCGCGGAAACGACGAAGATCGCAGTCGGCTGCTCGTAGATCTGGGCAATGCCCACGCGTGGGTGTTGGCCGGGTTGTCGGTGATGTTCGCGAGCGGATTGTTGCTCGCACTCTCGGATGTGAAGACGTTCGGGAACTCACCGATCTACTGGACCAAGATGAGTCTCGTGGTGCTCCTCCTTGCCAACGGCGCTCTGCTTCAGCGCACCGAGAGGAGGCTCCGCGCCGAAAGTCTGCCGGCACACTCAACTTCACCGACGCACCGGCTATGGGCGAGGCTTCGATTCGCAGCAGGCGCCAGCATGACGCTGTGGACCGCGATCGTTCTCGCCGGGGTGATTCTCGTCGATTCCTCGTGAAATTCCCTTAACAACCTGAATAAATATCTGAAAAATGAAGTCAGGTGAACCAATGAATCATGAAACCGGCGCCGATTGCCAGGGCTGCCCGCTGATCACCGATCGAAGAGATTTCGTCCGCAGCGCGTCCGCGTTTGCGATCGCTGCGATCTCGTCAGGCTTTCCAATCCGCAGCGCATCGGCCAAGGTGATCGCGTCCGCGATTGGCGGGAAGACGCTTCTCTCGTATCCGGTGCCGCCGGCAGATGGCGCGGAGATCGACCGCGAGAACGACGTGATTCTCGTCCGATACAGGAACGAGGCATTTGCGTTCAACCTCGCGTGTCCCCACCAGAACACTGCTCTCCGCTGGAACGAGAGTGTGATGCGGTTCCAATGTCCCAGGCACCACTCCCAGTATCAGCCCGATGGCGAGTTCATCAATGGACGTGCGACGCGCAACATGGACCGTCTGGCCATACGGCGCGATGCAGCCAACAACATCGTCATCGACCCCGATACGCTATACCGAAGCGACGAGGACGCAGCTCAGTGGAACGCGGCAGTGGTGAAGCTGTAGACGATTCAGCTCTTGGCAAACGCCCGTGGCCGCTGTCAGCACTGGTGCCGGTACATTCGCGGCGGGTAGCTACGCTCCGCTCCTCCTCGACTGAGAGACCATTTCCCATGGCCGAGAAGGATGCATCCATGCAACCCTGTCCGGGTGAAGGAGGTGCGCGAGCAGCTCAACTCCTTCCGCCACCCTTGGCCCCGGCCGGGCGAAGTATGAATTGGCGTCAACCGCGTAGACGATCGCATCCGGGACAGGAGGTAACTGTTTCGCGAGCGTCGCGGACTCCTCGAGACGATAGCCGCACGGGGATACGATCACGATCTCCGGCGACTGCTCCAGGACATCAGACCATTCAACGCGAACCGAATCCTCACCCGCCCGACCGAGCGGATCTTCGCCGCCCGCGAGCGAAATCATTTCAGGAACCCAGTGACCGGCACAGAAGAGAGGCTGAGTCCATTCCAGGAAAGCGACGCGCCGAGGTGTTAGTCCGCGTACCGCCGCGCGCACAGCAGCGATGCGCTCCTGATTCGAGCGCACGAGCGCTGTCGCCTCGTTCTCGCGCCCGATAGCCCGGCCGACGGTGACAATATTCTCTTCAATCTCCGCGATGTTGCGGGGAGTGAGAAAAATCACCTCGGGTCGCACAGCAAATTTTCGAACCGCGCGAGTGAGCTCATCTCCCGACGGCGCGCACACTCGGCAAAGGTTCTGCGTCAGGATCACGTCGGGTTGGAGATCCCTGAGGAGTACCTCGTCGATTGCGTAGAGCGTCTCGCCACTGCCAAGCCGTTCGGTCACAGCTCGATCAATCGCCTCTGCCGATGCTCCGTCCAGCTGAATCGTTGGCCGGCTCACAACCGGTAGAGCCTTGACCGACGGAGGGTAGTCGCATTCGTGCGAGCGGCCCACCATCTCGTCGCCGGCACCGAGTGCGTGGACCATTTCCGTTGCGGCCGGAAGAAATGAAACGATACGTGGCATTGAGAAGAGTCTAGACGAGTAGGGGATCAGTTTGCGCACGAGTCATTACAGCTCGAGTGCCCGCGGATCCCCGCGAGACCTTCCTTCACGATGATCGGCAGCATGGCTATCGCCGCGAGAGGGTCCGCCCACCACCACCCGACGAGGGCATTAAGACCGACCCCGGCCAACGCGATGAGCGAGAGATAGGCGCAAAGAGATGTCTGTGCGGCATCGGCGGCAAGAGCACCGCTTCCCAACCCGACCGCGACCTTTCGTTTTGCGCGAGCAAGAAGCGGCATGACCACGACCGACAAGGCGAGAATCGCCAGGCCGACTCGACTGCTTTCAGGTGGCTCACGAAGCCAGAGAGAACGCGTCGCGTCGGCCAGCACGTAAACCGCGAGGAGAAGAAAGGATCCGCCAATAAGCCGATGCGTCCAGCGCTCGGAATGCTCGCGCCGGACTGGATCCTTGTCTGCCCTGAGTCGAACTCGCGCAGCTCCCGCCGCTGTGACTTCGATCGCACTGTCGATTCCGAAACTCACAAGGGCGACGCTGCCTGCAATCAGGCCGGCGGCCAGGGAAACGACGGCTTCAACCGTGTTGTAACCGATGGTCAGATAATTCAGCCTGATTCCTCGGACGACGAGTGGCGTGCGATCGGTGCTCACCTTGGAGGCAGGCGAAAATCCATGGACGCAACGCAGCCTCTCATATGGCGGCCCGACGGAGCAATTGAGCGTTCAATGCCACGACTATTGTGCTGAGTGACATCAGGACCGCGCCCACTGCAGGATTCAACACGATACCCCACGGTGCCAGCACACCGGCGGCAAGCGGAATTGCCACGATGTTATAGCCGGCAGCCCACCACAGATTCTGAATCATCTTTCGATACGTAGCCTTGCTCAGCGCGATGATGCGTGGAACATCTCGCGGGTCGCTTCGAATCAGCACCACGTCACCAGCTTCGACGGCAACATCTGTCCCCGCACCAATCGCTATCCCGACATCAGCGGTCAAAAGCGCGGGTGCGTCGTTCACGCCATCTCCTACCATCCCGACGCGCTTTCCCAAACGCTTCACCTCTTCGATTTTCGACGCTTTCTGATCCGGCAGCACTTCGGAGAACACAGTGTCTATCCCAAGCTCCTTCGCAACTGCATCCGCTACGGGCTTCGCGTCCCCGGTCATCATGATTACCTCGACACGCTGCTCGTGGAGGCGGCGAACGGCTTCGACTGACTCCTCGCGTATCGCGTCCGCGAGAGCGAAGGCCGCGAGGGCCCTGCCATTCTCCACGAGTGTAATTACTGACTGTGCTCGTGTCGCCGCTTCCTGAATGGCGAGTTGGATCTCAGGACTCACCTCTATCTTCAACTCTTGGAGCAGGGCAGGGCCACCCAGCATGAGCTGGCGTCCCTCTACGACTGCCTTCACGCCCTTCCCCGGAATTGCCTCGAAAAGCTCAGCACGACCCAGCGAAAGTCCGCGTTCCTCGGCGCTCTTGACGATGCCCTGAGCGATCGTGTGCTCTGAATCACGTTCGACCGAAGCGGCGAGCCGCAACGCTTCATCCGCGGAGATCCCTGTGGTCGGCGTCACTCCAACGACCAGAAACTCACCGCGAGTGAGGGTGCCTGTCTTGTCGAAGAACACTGCGTTCAGATTCCGTGCCTCTTCCAATCCGCGCCGGTCTCTAACAAGAAGACCCGATCGCGCACCGAGCGTGGTCGAGATCGCGATGACGAGAGGAATCGCCAGACCCAGCGCGTGGGGGCACGCGATGACGAGCACGGTCACCACTCGCTCCACCGCGAACGCCGGTGACGCGCCAGCCAGAATCCACGCGACGAGCGTAATGACAGCTGACACCACCGCGATGACAGTAAGAAGGAATGCCGCCCTGTCGGCAAGCGCCTGTGCCTTCGAGCGAGAGCTTTGCGCTTGCGCGACGAGCCGCATTATTCCGGCGAGCGCGGTTTTCTCACCAATGCCCGTGACTCTCACGCGGAGAGATCCCGAGCCATTGACAGTCCCCGCGATCACCTTGTCTCCCGATTTCTTGTCGAGAGGGCGCGACTCACCAGTGATCATCGCCTCGTTCACCGCGCTCGCACCGTCCACAACCTCACCATCCGCCGGGATACTCGAGCCCGGCCGGATGAGCATCACATCTTCCTCGCGTAACTCCGACAGCGGTACAACTTCAGCGTTGTCTCCCACCATGCGGACCGCGGTGTCAGGGACAAGCTTTGCCAGCTCCTTCAACGCGCCCTGCGCTTGCGAGACTGATCGCATCTCGATCCAATGCCCGAGCACCATGATGGTGATGAGCGTGGCAAGCTCCCACCATAGATCCATGCCGGGAACACCGAGTGTCACCGCAAGGCTGAACAGGAATGCGACAGTGATGGCGAGCGAGATCAGCGTCATCATGCCCGGCATCCGGTCTCTTAGCTCCTGCGCGGCGCCACGCAGGAATACAATTCCTCCGTAGAAGAAGAGGATGGTCCCGAAAATCGCCGGCAGGTAGCGGGACCCTGCGAACGCCGGTGCACTGAAGCCAAGCCATTGCTGCACCATCGGCGACCAGATCACGGTTGGCACTGTCAGCGCCAGTGATCCCCAGAACCTGTCGCGGAACATCGCGACGCTGTGGCCGGCGTGCCTATCGTGCGCTTCGTGTGCTTCGTGGCCCTCGTGCACTTCGTGCCCGCCGTGGCCCGCGTGCTGGTTCACTTCTCCTCGGGCTTCGAGCGAAACTGCGCGACTACGTTCTGCGGATGTGGCGTCTTACCCCAGCCTGGAAGACTCAGCCGCGAAGCTGCTGCATACGCATCTGCGTCGGCGTCAAACTTCGCGGCACATTCCCGGGAGCAGAGATAGAGGGTGATCCCCGTATGCTCCCGCGTGAACGGCGCTTGCGCCGTGGTGATCGTCATCCCGCAAACTGGGTCTACCACCGAATCAGTCTGATTCATGGCTTTACCTCCGGTGAAAGGCTTACTCCGTAATCAACGCTCCGTCGACTGCAGACGTGCCCGACACAGCCGATGATTGATGCTGGTGTGCCAGCTCTCGCTCCTTCCAGAGAGCGTAGATGGCGGGAATCACGAGAAGGGTGAGGATGCTGCTCGAGATCATACCCCCGATCATCGGCGCTGCAATTCGCCGCATCACGCTCGCACCCGCTCCTCCACCCCAAAGAATGGGCAACAGTCCGCCCATTATCGCCGTGACGGTCATCATTTTGGGACGAACCCGCTCGACCGCACCCTCCATTACCGCTTCGTAAAGGTCCCGCACACTCGGAGCGTGCCCAGCGACGTGTCGTGCCTTCCATGCCTGGTCGAGATATATCAGCATCACCACGCCTGTCTCCGCAGCAACGCCTGCGAGTGCGATGAACCCGATGGCAACCGCTACCGACCAGTTGTAACCCAACAGCCAGAGGAACCAGATGCCTCCTACGAGCGAGAATGGAAGCGAAAGCATCACAATGAGTGTCTCGCCAACGCTCCTGAAGTTGAAATAGAGCAGCAGAAAAATGATCGCCAGCGTTGCGGGGATCACCAGCTTCATCTTCGCCTTCGCTCGCTCCATGTACTCGTACTGCCCGCTCCATACGATTGAATATCCCTGCGGCATGGTGACCATTCGGTCCACCACGCGCTGCGCGTCGCGGACATACCCTCCGATATCGCGTCCTGTCACGTCTATGTAGACCCACTCGGTTGGAATTGCCCCTT
This sequence comes from Gemmatimonadota bacterium, assembly GCA_023249395.1. Taxonomy (GTDB): domain Bacteria; phylum Gemmatimonadota; class Gemmatimonadetes; order Gemmatimonadales; family Gemmatimonadaceae; genus UBA4720. Next base: position 308 of record JAHFCS010000013.1, on the reverse strand, counting down.
CAGTGCGCACGACCATCGGGCCGGCCACTCGACGAATGGTTGCGATCTGGCCGAGGGGCACTTGAGCGGTGCCCGCACCGGCAGGTGACGCCCCTGCTGCCGCCATTCCCTCTCCGCCCTGCGCTCCCTCACCGCCGGCGCCGTGCGCGACCGGAACCAGCACAGCGGCAAGCTTCTCCGGTGTATCGCGCAACTCCTGCGGGTATCGAACTCTCACGCCGTAACGCTCACGTCCTTCGACTGTCTGCGTGATCGTCATTCCCCCGATTGCCGTCGCAATCACGTTCTGAACGTCTCCTACATTCAGT
>JAHFCS010000260.1 GCA_023249395.1 Gemmatimonadota bacterium | reverse complement strand
AGGATGGCGCGATCTCGCCGACAGCGACGCAATACTCGTCCGGCTCGCACTCGCGGGAACGATCGTCGCGACGATGGTTGTGAGTGCGTTCGACGTCGCGCTCCTTCTCGCAGCGCCCGCATTTCTCGTCTGGAGCATACTGGGCGCAGCCGCCGGGGCCCGCCGGCGCGCACGCCGGCTCAAACTCTCATCGCGCGCATGGGCGCTCGCGGCTGTCGGGACAATACTGATCGTCATCGCTTCGACGGCGCGGAGCGCAGGGCAGACGATGGCGATGTCAGCTGTCGGCCAGGGCGGTCACACCGCTGCCTGGGTGCAGGCCGCCAGATTCGATCCAGGGAGCTATCGCATCAATCTCCGCGTAGCGGAGCTGTACTCGCGTCGCGGGAAATGCACGGTGGCCCGTGGCTACGCGCGCCGGGCGGTGGACTTGTTCCCGTACGCGCCCGCTGCGAAGCGGATCGCCAGGAAGTGCGCCTAGAGATATGATTCACCCAACAATCAAACCCAGACATCCGATGCAATTCGAATTCACTCGCGGGCTCACGGTCCTGATGGCGGTGGCGGGCATCACAGCCTGTTCCTCTGCCTACATCCCGACAGCAGGTCAGTCGCACGCCGATTCTGCCGCGATTCGCCGCGATATCGAATACCTCGCCAGCGACCGTCTCGAGGGCCGCCTCGCCGGAACACCTGGCAATGACTCCGCGGCGGCATATCTCGCACGTCGCTATAAGGATCTTCGCCTTTCCGCGTTTACCGCTGGATACCTTCAGCCGTTCGACGCGCGCTCGGCCGAAGACGCCCACATGGGACGCACCGACCCGCGGCACACGGAGAACGTCGTCGCGGTGCTGCGCGGCCAGGATCCGGTTCTACGCGATGAGTACGTCGTCATCGGTGCGCACTTCGACCATCTCGGACGCTCGTCGACATTCGCGCAGGATCCCGAAGCAAAGGACGCAATCCGAAACGGCGCGGACGACAACGCATCGGGGACCGCAGCTGTGCTCGAGCTGGCACGGCTGCTCGCGGCCAAACCGCCCCGCCGCTCGGTGATCTTCGTGAACTTCAGCGGCGAAGAGCTGGGCCTGCTCGGATCACAGTGGTTCGTCGGACATTCTCCGGTGCCCTTCGAGCGGGTGAAGGCAATGATCAACTTCGACATGGTCGGTCGTCTGCGGAACGACAAGCTCATCGTCTACGGGACCTCGACCGCCACCGAGCTCAAGGCGCTCGTTGACAGCGTGAACGCTGCCTCGAACCCTGCGCCGCTCAAGGTGACAGGAGTTGGCGATGGATACGGCCCGTCCGACCAGACGTCATTCTACGCGAAGGACATCCCGGTGCTGCATTTCTTTACCGACCTGCACGAGGATTACCACCGCGCCACCGACGACGCGGACAAGATCAACGCCGCGGGAGAAGCGCGCGTCGTCGATCTTGCGCTCGGTGTCGTGCGGGCGATCGCGGACCGTCAGACTCAGCTGAGCTTTGTGAAGATGGCGGCGCCGGTGCAGTCAACGAGTCGCGAGGGATCGCAGACTTATCTCGGCTCAGTTCCCGACATGGCCGCATCGGACGTCGCGGGAATGCGCCTCATGGGCGTGAGACCAGACAGTCCCGCCGACAAGGGGGGGCTCAAGGCCGGTGACGTGATCGTCGAGTTCGGCGGCGCGCCGGTGAAGGACCTCTACAGCTACACCGACGCGCTCTACACCCACAAGCCGGGCGACACAGTGAAGGTCGTGGTCCTCCGAGGCACAGAGCGGCTGGAGCTGACGGTGACGCTTGGCAAACGAGGGGGATAAGAGACCCATCCAGTGGCGCGTAACGAGTTTCCAGTCATCCAGTCGTCCGTTGTTCCGTGAAGTGAGCTTGACGGAGAAACTGATCGACTGAAAAACTGGACACTCATAACGCGCGACTGGATGGGTTTTCCCGCCCAGCTACTGTCCGGTCTTGACCGACTCCGGCAGCAGGATGAACCGCGCGTAGTTCGCGGTATCGAAGTACTGCCGTGCGGCCTGCTGGAGCTGCGCCGCCGTCAGTCGCTTGACCATTTCGTCGTATTGCGTCGTCAATCCAGCGAGGTCCTCACCCGCTGCATCGCGGGCGATGATGTTGCTCACCCAGTAGTTGTTCTGCTTGACCTCCACTTCGCGCACGCGAAGGATCTGTTCCTTCACCTTGTCCACATCGGCCTGCGACGGCGGAGTGGCCTTTAGCGAATCGAGCAGCGCGAACGCCGCCTTCGACAACAGCTCGACATTCTCAGGCGACGATCCGAAGTTGATCCGGACCTCGTACTCCTGCCTCGGCTCACGACTGCAGCCGCCGCCCACGTTCGGGCTGTACGTTCCGCCGAGCTTCTCGCGCAGTGTCTCGTTGAGCCGCATCTGGACGAGCGTCGTAAGCGCGCGAAGCGCGAATCGGCTCTCCGGCGCAGACACGCACGGTCCGGTGAAATCGATCAGTGTGTTGGCCTTGGGCTCCGTTCCCTTGCGCACCACTCGCTGGACGACGCCCTTTGGCGGAGCGCCTCCCGCGTCGCGCCAGCTCTCCTTCCGCCCGATCGACGGAAGGCTCGCGACGAACTGCTCGACGTACGGCTTGATCGCGGTGGTGTCCACGTTGCCGACGAAAACAAAGGTGAAATCGCTGGCGTCGGCGAAGCGATCCCTGTAGAACGCGAACGCCTTTTCTGCATTCGCCTCAGCAAACACTGCCGGCGTGAAAGGCCGGTCGCGCACGCTGTGCTGCGACATCGTCACCTGGACCGTGTCCTGGAAAACCGCTTCCGGTGACGCGCCGCGGTTAGCGAGGAATGGCGTGACCTGGTTCCGGAAAGCTTCGAAGGCCGTGGTGTCGAGTCGAGGCGCGGCGACAGTCAGATAGATGAGCTGGAACAGCGTCTCGACGTCCTTGGGCGAGCTTCGCCCGTTCAAGCCTTCCGTCGTCTCGCCGATCGTCGGCGACACGCCCACGGCCTTTCCGCTAAGCTTCTTGGCGAGATCGATCTTGTTGAAGCGGCCAACACCGCCCAGCCCGACGATCTGCGACGCGAGCTCCGCCGACACGACGTCGGCATCGGGGGCGAGCGATGTTCCGCCCTTGCTGTAGGCGCCGAAGAGAATCTCGTCAGCCTTGAAATCAGTCGGCTTGACGATCACCCGCGCTCCGTTGGAGAGCTTCCACTCGGTGGCGCCAATGCTCGTGATTGCCGTCGTGCTGACGATCCTGCCGGCCGCGGGGGCCTTGTCCACCAGTGCGTCACCCGAAAGATTCTCCGCGTAGGCGGCGATTGGCGCCTTGGCCGCGCGGTCGAAGACCGCGAGCAGGCCTGCCTCGGTCGGAACGGCGACGGCTTCCTTGAGCGGCGTCTGTGCGACGATCACACGATTTTCGTCGGTGATCCAGCTGCTGGCGAGCTTGTTGACGTCGGCGAGGGTAATCGACGGCGCGAGGCTCTGCGCGAGCTTGTACTCGTATTCGATTCCCGGAACGGCCTCGCCTTCCAGATAATTGCCGATGTACTCCTCCACGAACGACGCTGACTGCGTCTTGTCACGCTCGGCGTAGGACCGCTCGTATCCGCGGAGCAGATTCTGCTTCGCGCGGTCGAGCTCCGACTGGAGAAATCCGAACTGATCCACGCGCCTGGCTTCCGTGAGGAGCGCTTCGAGGCCCCGCTCGACTCCGCCGTCCTTGACTGCCGCGGCGAGCTGGAATGCTTCGGTGGTGCGCGCAAAAAAACTGGACTTCGACGCGCCCGCGAAGAGAAACGGAGCATCGAGTTTCTGCACGATCTCGGCGAAGCGTGAGTTCAGCATATCGAGATAAAGCCGCTGGACCAGCTCACGACGGTAGTCGCCCACCGTCCGAATCGTGGATGCCGGCATCTTGAAGAGCAGGATCACACTCGAGCTCGTGGCTTCCTTGTCGCTTGCGATGGCCACGAGAGGCGCTTTGTTTGCCGGTACGTCGTATAACGTCCGCTTCGGCGCGTTCGGCCTCGCCGGTATGCCGCTGAAGTGCTTTTTGATCTGCGCTTCGATTTGCGCCGGGTTGAAATCGCCGACGGCGATGACGGCCATGAGGTCGGGGCGATACCAGTCCCGGTAAAAGGCGCGCAGCTTCGACGGTGTCACGGCCATGATGCTCTGTTCGGTGCCGATTGGGAGCCGCTGTGCGTAGCGTGACCCCTTGAAGGCGATCGGGAGCCACTGCCGCAG
>JAHFCS010000259.1 GCA_023249395.1 Gemmatimonadota bacterium | reverse complement strand
CAGTTCGGCGTCGCCCGCAACGACGCGATCGCGGTGTCACTTCTCATTCAGACGATTCAGATAATTCCACTGACCGTCATGGGAGTCGCGCTCGCCCCGGAATTCATCTTCAAGCGTGAGGCGAAGAAGCAGGTGGAGTCGCTCGCCGCCAAACTCGACCCGGTCCTGCTAGCTGACAGTGCGAAGGAAAGCGAGAAACTCGGCGGGACTCCGGGTTAATCCGGCAAAAGTCCTTACCACTCGGCCGGTGGCGTCAACGATGGCGTATAGCGGAAGCGCAACGGTCCCGAACTCTCGTTCCTGGAATGCCTGCTGCTTCTCGTACATCGCGCCCTCTCCATCGGTGTAGAGACGGCTCAGCACGAACTTGCCGAGCGCGGCCGAAATGTCGGGCCGCGCGAACATGTTCGCTTCCATCCAGCGGCAATTGGTGCACGTGTAACCGGTGAAGTCGATGAAAACGAGTCGCCCGCTTTGCCGCGCCTGCGCGAGCGCCGCCTGTTGGTCGTTGAGGATCCAGCCGAGCCGTTGATCGCCGCCACGAGCTCCGGTTGTAACAAGCGCGCCGTCGGTGATCTCTTCCGGCGGAAGAAACGCCTCGAGCTCTCCCAACGACCTTCCACGGACACCGGTGACTATCCATCCCGCGATCGCAACGGAAAAGACAATCGCCAGTGCACGTGCTATCGAAAGACGCCGGGGAGTTCTCGTGTCGAGAAGTGGCGAAGCGAGATACGCCGCGCCGATGAACGCCAGCGTCGCCCACGCGACGACGATTCCCTCGCGTGGAATCGCTCCGGTGCGCCAGACGAGGTCCGCGTTCGAGAAGAATTTTATCGACGCCCCGAGCTCGGCTAATCCGACGAGAAAGCGAAGGCTCACCATCCATCGCCCGGGGCGAGGAAGGTGGTGCGTCCATCGCGGCAGCGCGGCAAAGACGAAGAACGGCGTCGCGAAGACGATCGAGAAGACGAGCATCCCGGCGAGGGGCAGATGCCAATCCCCTCTCGCGGCCGAGACCAGCAGAGGTCCAACGAAGGGCGCGGTACAGGTGAACGATGCGAGCGTGAACGCGAACCCCATGAGGAGCGAGCCGGCGGCAGTCCCGGGGCGTTTCCGCACGGAGGCATCGACATCGTTGAGCGCCGTGGCGATGAATGGCAGTCTCAGCTCCCACGCTCCCATCAGGTTGAGAGCGAAGGCGACGAACGAGAGACCGATCGCGATGTTGACCAATGGATTCGCGGCGAGGCGTGCGAGGCCCGCGGCGCCGACGAGAAGCGCCAGTCCCAAGCCAAGGGCCGTGAAGGTGACGACGATTCCGCCCGCGAACAGAAGCGCATTACGGATCACGAGCCCGTGTCCGCGATTCGCGATCTGGTTGAAGTACGTCACCGTCACGGGAATCATCGGGAAGACGCAGGGAGTGAGGAGCGACAATGCTCCGGTAACCGCCGCGACCCAGAGGAATGAGCTCATCAGCGGGCCGCCATGCGAATGGGCGTCTCGAGCGTCACGGTTCTGGCGGGAAGACAGAACGTTGCGTTACACGCCTGGAAGCGAACCTTGAGACTGAGTGCAGCGGAGCTCGTGTTAAACGACGAATCGGCGATAACAGGTATGGTGAACGACGGCGCTCCCTGATAGCGCTCGGTGTCGATGCCGAATTCCTTGTCGTATACGACAATAGGGACGGGAGCGGTGATTTTGCCGGCGAGCTGAAATGGCGGTGACGGCGCCAGCGTCACGCTCATCGGAGTCGGACCGCCGGTTTTCTGCGTGAGCGAGTAGATGTACCAGCCTGTGTCCACCGCTGCGGCGATCTGCACCGTAGCCTTTGCGCCGGGGCGCAACTTCACCGACCTGTCCGTAGCGGATTGTGCGGAGGTTCCCTTCACCACCCACTTGACGGGATTCGGCGGGCCCGCTTGAGGGGCAGGCTTGCAGGCGACGAAGGTGACAAGTGTCGCGATCGCTGTGATTGTTCGAGAGAGTTGCATCGACTCGAAATATACGTCTGGTGGCTGCCCTGAGGTCATCGTGTGCTTCACCGGTTGCATGTAGGCATTACTCCGACTCAGCAAAGGGGACAAAGCCTATAGCGCCGAGCCTCCTTCGGCTCTAAAGTAATGCTGCCCTTTTTCTTTGCGTGTCCGCCTGGGTGCCCGATGCAAAACGGACAATTCACCTGCTTATCGAGGGGAAAGATCATGAAGCGATCTCTGCTGCTGATACTCCCACTTCTTGTCGTGGTCGCGTGCTCCGAGAACACGCCGACCGCACCGAACGCCATGAAACCCGCGTTGACAAAAGTGCCAACCGCGCCAGGCCAGAACAAGCTCGTGTGCTTCCAGAGTGGTGACGCTACCTGCACGCTCAAGGCAAGCGGGGCCAAGGGCTCGGCCACGCTCACCGTCACTGGTGTCGGCGACGCATCGGTCTATTACACTGGGTACAACAACAGCATTTACGGTGTGCTGCTCTCCCAGGTCACTCAGCTCTCGTTCACCTATACCGGTACCGCGACCGCTGGGTCGCCCCGGTTCAGCGTGCCGATTGACGAGAACAACGACGGCTATACCGAGTTCTTCGCGTTCGCCGGTGCAAATCTCTGCAACAACGGCAACGGCTTTGTCGATGTCATCAAGGACGCAACCTGCAACATCAACTACAATGGTGTTGACTACGCCAATTGGGCAGCATTCGCAGCAGCGTTTCCCGCAGCAGAAGTCGCTCTAACCGACAACTACGTGTTTGTTATCGCCGACGATGTCGGGACGTGGACGGTCAACAACGTTACGATTGGCAAGACGGGAAGGTAGCCGAGCTGTTACGCTGCAGTCAGCATGACCAGAAAGGCCCGGCACCGCCGGGCCTTTCACTTCGGCGTGGCTACTCTTCGCGGGAATCCACGGAACGCCGCCTGTAAGGTGTTTCCGAGCGCGCCGAAGATGTTCGAACCCCAACAATACGCAGCGCCGTCGCTGCCAACAGCGCAGGAATGACGGGCGCCAGCAGATATCGTCGTGAAGGTCACGCCGGCCGGAAGCTCGCCGCCTGTGACGAGCTGAGGCGTGCCGCTGTCTACGCTGCCGCCCGTGTCAGGGCCCCGACCGAGCTGAAGATCGAAGTTGCGCCCCCAACAGTAGACTGCGCCTGCGGTCGTGAGTCCACAGGTATGGCGCTCGCCGGCCGAGATTTTCGCGAAGGTGAGACCACCTGCAACCGCAACCGGCGCGGTGAAGCTACCGCCCACTGATCCGGCACCGAGCTGGCCCGATACATTCGAGCCCCAGCAATACGCGGCGCCACCAACGGCGATTCCACACGTATGCGACTCATAGCGGAACGGCAACGGTGGTTGCGAAACTGTATCGCCCCCTGCGGAGATGGAAGTAAAACGGAGGCTGCCGACGACAGCCACCGGTGAGTCGATGTCGTTGAATCCGCCCGTCCCGAGCTGACCATCCTGATTTGACCCCCAGCAAAAAGCAGCCCCGTCGGCCTGGAGCGCACAGGTGTGTCGAATCCCTGCGCGGATCGAACCGAAGGTCGCGACGCGCCCGTCGAGGAGTACCGGGATCGGCGTCGTGCTATTCACGTGCCGCGCGTCGCCGAGCTGTCCCGCGGAGTCCTGCCCCCAACAATACGCGGCATTTCCAGTCGCAATGCCACACACGTGATTCCCGCCTACTGAGATTGCGGTGAAAAAGAGTCCCGAAGTGACGAGCCCGGGGGAAGCTGCAGTGCCCTCTTTACCGTTTCCGAGTTTTCCGAACGCTCCGTCGCCCCAGCAATACGCGGATCCATTGGAGACGATGCCGCACGCGAACCCGTCGCCGGCGGACACCGATGAAAAACTCAGCTTCGGTCCTACTCGGATAGGAAGAAGGCTGCACGCGCTGGTCGATGGCCCCAGATTGCCTTCCTCAAAACACGAGGAATCGGCGGCAGCGCCGAGCTGCGTTGATCCATTCAAGCCCCAGCAGTAAAGCCGCCCAAGAGGAATGAGCCCGCAACCGAAGTCGCGGCCGACATCCAATCCACCCTCACCGCCAGCTAATGCTCCTACAAAAACGCGCGGGACGACAAGGACGGATGCGGAGCCGGACGCCCCTTCGCCCGCTGCCGTTATCGTGAAGGTTCCGCCTGCGGACGTCTTTATGAGCGCGGTGGAATCGGTTTTCTGGACGATAGTAATCCCGGCTGCGGGCGACGCAACGAACGTGAACTTGGATCCTGGT
>JAHFCS010000258.1 GCA_023249395.1 Gemmatimonadota bacterium | reverse complement strand
ATGCCGGGCAAGGTGAATCCCTCGATTCCCGAGATGGTGAACCAGGTTTGCTTCCAGGTGGTAGGCAACGACGCATGTGTCAGCGTGGCGGCCGAGCACGGCCAGCTCGAGCTGAACGTGATGATGCCCGTGATCGCCTACAACGTTCTCCTTTCGATGCGGATTCTTACCACGACGGCGCAGGTGTTCGAGGCGCGATGTGTGCGGGGAATCGAGGCCAACCGCGAGCAGTGCGCATACTGGGTCGAACGATCGGCGGCGCTTGCGACGGCGCTGGCGCCGCAGATCGGCTACGCTCGCGCCGCGGAGCTGAGCAAGCAGTCGGTGAAAGAGAAAGTCCTCATCCGTGAGCTCGTCAAGCGTGAGAAGGTTCTGCCGCAGGACCAGATCGACGAAGTGCTCGACCTCCGGAGGATGACCGAGATAGGCGTGCCGGGCGGCGCGCATGGCGGAGCGTCGGCGGGATAAACCGCACTTGTAGATTCGGCGCTTTTCCCCTATCGTCAATTCATGCGGATCACCACCTGGGCCGAGTACGGAGTCATCTGCGCGCTGCACCTCGCGCGGCGCGCCAAAAAGGGGCCCGTGACGGGCAGGGAGATTGCCGCTCTCGAGCGCCTGCCGGCGGACTACGTCGAGCAGATCCTGCTTCGACTTCGCCGTGCGGGAGTCATCACCAGCACCAGAGGCGCCCGGGGCGGATACATGCTCTCGAGACCACCCGAGGCGATTTCGATTCGGGCGGTGATTCATGCTTCGGAGCTCGAGACATTCGATCTTCACTGTCTCAGCCACCCCGTAGAAGAGGATCGGTGCGCCGCATCCCACAGCTGCAGCATCAGGCCGGTGTGGGTGCTTCTGCAGACGAAGATCGACGACGTGCTGGAAGGCGTTTGCCTGGCCGATCTGCTGCACGACGAGCCCGCAGTGCGAGAGCGTGTCGGTCTGCCGATACTCGAGCACGTCTAGGTCCGCGGCGCTCTCGCGAAGGGCGGAATGACAAGCGGCGCGCGAGCAGATGCTCACGCGCCGTTGTTATTCGATTCGCATTTCCGTCGTCAACTCAGCGAGTGCCGAAGGGGGGACTCGAACCCCCACGAGCTTGCGCCCACTGGCTCCTGAAGCCAGCGCGTCTACCAGTTCCACCACTTCGGCCAACCGTTTTTTCAACTTAGAGATGCCCCGCAATGAAGTCAACGCGATCCGCCCTTTCTCCCCGTGTTCCACATCCCTAAGTTGCACTCGAGAGCATCATGGCCGAGACAGCGGAGAAGCGAGAGAAGGAATCCATCGCGCGGAACAGACGCGCGAGACACGACTATCAGATCCTCGACACCTGGGAGGCTGGAATCGTGTTGACCGGCAGTGAGGTCAAGTCGCTCCGCAATGGGAAGGCAAACATCTCCGATGCCTACGGCATCGTTAAGGAAGGGGAGGTTCACCTCCTCAACCTGCACATCTCTCCCTACGAGCAGGCGAGCTACTTCAATCACGAGCCGACGAGGACGCGCAAGCTCCTGCTGCACAGGCGCGAGATCAGAAAGCTGATCGGGGCTGTCGAGCGGCAGGGACTCACGCTGGTACCGCTCGAGCTCTACTTCAAGCGGGGCAAGGTGAAGGTCGCGATTGGGCTCGGACGCGGAAAGAAGCTGTACGACAAGCGGGCCGACGAAAAGAAGCGCGACGACGAGCGGGACATGCAGCGCGCGGTGAGAGTGAGATGATCGCCGCTCTCCTCCTCTTTCTGCAATCGGCGGTTGTCGTCCCGCCGAATCTCGTCGTGCGGCAGGGGGATGCGATCAAGGTAGTACCGGTGATCGGAACGACCAGGGGCTCATACATCCGCGCCGACCTTCTCGCCCTCGCGCTCGGCGGGTCGGTGTCAAACGCGCCGAACGCGCACTACCGCGTCTCGCTCGGCAGCACGACGATCGAGCTGATCGAGGGCGTGCCCTTCGCGCGCGCCGATTCGTTTCTCGTGCCGCTGACGCTTCCCGCCCTGCGAAGCGGGAACACCTTCCTCCTCCCCTTCGAGCTCGTGTCGTCGCTCATCCCGCGGTACGCGAGCGGTTTCTTCTACGACGTCGCCGCGCGCGAGATGCGGATCTTCAACACCGTCGCGCGGCGCGGTGTCGAGCCGCCGGCGGTGGCGCAGCAGAATGCGGGGGCGGGTGCTGCGTCATCCGGCAGCGCCACCACGACGGGGCCGCGCGCCGCGAGGCGGACACAGCGACATCTTGTGGTAGTGGACGCAGGGCACGGAGGTCCGGATCCGGGAATGACCGGGCCGATAGGCGGCGGTCCGCGGCTGGTTGAGAAGTACATCACCCTCGCCGTCGCGAAGCTTCTCGCGCAGGAGCTTCGCGACGACGGCGTGGACGTGCTGATGACGCGGACGACGGACACGTTGATCGCGCTCTCCGACCGAGGCCGCATCGCGAATCGCAACAAGGGTGATCTGTTTGTCTCCATTCACGTGAATGCGACGGGGTCGCGAAGCTCATCCGCTGCCCGCGAGCGGGGCTTCGAGACCTACTTTCTCGCGGAAGCGAAGAGCGAGGATGCGCTGCGCGTGGAGCGGATGGAAAACGAGGCGGTGCGCTTCGAGACCGGCGCCTACGCGCCGAAGGGCGATCCGTTGAGCTTCATCATCAACGACATGGCGCAGAACGAGCACCTGCGTGAGTCGAGCGATCTCGCCGAGACCATCCAGCAGGGAATGAGGACATTCCATCCGGGGCCGAGCCGCGGCGTCCAGCAGGCGAACTTCGCGGTGCTGAGAGGATCGTACATGCCCGCTGTGCTGGTGGAGATCGGCTTCGGCACGAACCCCGACGAGGCGGAATACCTGAGCGAATACGCCAATCAGCGCGAGATTGCGACAAGCATCGCACGGTCGGTGCTCGATTATATCAGTCATTACGAGGCGCGGGTGAGCGGAGGGACAAAGTGACGGCGGCAAGCCCGTCGCTCGCGGTATCCTTCGCATCGCTCGAATTCCAGAATCCGCTGCTGCTCGCGGCGGGCACCGCAGCGTACGGGCGGGAGATTGCCGGCGTGATGGATCTCGATGCTCTGGGCGGCATCGTGACGAAGGCCGTGAGTCCGACTCCCCGGCGGGGGGCTCCCGCTCCGCGCGTGGCGGACTTCGAGGGCGGGATGATAAACGCGGTGGGCCTCGCCAATCCAGGTGTGGAGACCGTTCGTGATCAGGAGCTGCCCTGGCTGGCGGCAAAGCTCCACCATGCGCGCGTCATCGTGAACGTGGTCGGCGACACTCTTGAGGATTTCGCGACGGTCGTCGCCGAGCTGGATGACGCGGAGGGTGTGTCCGCTTTCGAGCTCAACGTGAGCTGCCCGAACGTGAAGGCGGGCGGGATGGAATTCGGAGCCGACCCCGGGACGCTCGATCGCCTGGTGACGCTCGCTCGCGCCGCGACAGGACGACCGATCACGGTCAAGCTCTCTCCAATGCTCGTTGACATTGCAGCGAGTGCGCGCGTAGCGGTTGACGCCGGCGCCGACGCACTGACACTCGTGAATACCATTCCCGGCCTCGTCATCGATGTCGAGACACGCGTTCCCGCGCTCGGTTACGGAAGTGGTGGAGTGAGTGGAGTCGGACTGCTCCCGGTGGGCGTGCTCGCAGTGTGGAAGGTACACCGCGCGGTCGATGTGCCGCTGATCGGTGTCGGTGGAGTGAGCCACGGCACCGACGTCATCCAGTACATGCTCGCGGGCGCAACCCTGGTAGGGATGGGAACCGCGGCGATGAAGGATCCTCGGGCTCCGGAGCGAGTGCTCAAGGAGCTCGCGTCGTGGTGCCATTCGCACCGCATCAACTCGCTCGAAGAGATAATTGGGAAGCTCGAGTGGCCAGCGTGATCACGACGACCAGGCGCAACGTGGTGCCGATCGTCGCGCTCGACTTCCCTAATGCGAGGAGCGCGCTCGAGCTTGTCTCTCGCCTGGGCGACAGTTGCCGGTTCTATAAGGTTGGGAGTGAGCTATTCACTGCGTCCGGCCCGAGTGTAGTCAAGGCGCTTCGGCGCGAGGGTTACGACGTCTTTCTCGATCTCAAGCTTCACGACATTCCAAACACTGTAGCTGGCGCGATTCGGCGGATTCGCGCAATGGGCGTGAGCCTGGCGACTGTCCACGCATCCGGCGGCCGCGCGATGCTGGAGGCAGCGGTCATTGCCGCAGGTGGCGACTGCGGGATACTGGCGGTGACGGTTCTCACATCGATCAACGACACCGAGC
>JAHFCS010000257.1 GCA_023249395.1 Gemmatimonadota bacterium | reverse complement strand
GGCCGGATGGTAGCCGGATCGACCGCGAAGGTCTTCTGGAGCATCTCGGCGACCTCGGCTTGCGTGAGCGGCTCGAGGCGGCATCGGGTTGCGACGCCCAGTCGAAGGAGCGATTGCTCGGTTGTCCGAAGAACGGTATTGCCATCACCTTCGGTGTCGTTGTAGGTCGCGATCAGAGCGATTCGTTGTCCTGTTATCTGTCTGGCGACGAAATGAAAAAGCTCGAGCGACGATGCATCGGCCCACTGCAGATTCTCGAGGACGATGCAAAGCGGCTGCTTAGCGGCATAGCGGCCGAGAAACTGGCTGAAATTCCAGAGGAGTCGGGCTTTCAACTCGGACGGGTCGAGTCCCGCAGCGGCGCGATTTCGTTCGCCCCCGCTCCCGAGCGCCGGAAATAGATAGGCGAGCTCCGCAGCGCCGCCACGCGTGAGCACCGACAGTGTCGATGGCTCGAGCTTTTTGAGCGGAGGCAGAAGTGCATCCGAGAAGAGGGCGTACGGAATTCCGGTCTCAACGGCATACGCACGGCCCAGGGCGACATTCCACCCTTTCTGCGCCGCTGATTCAGCAGCGGCGGATGCGACACGTGTTTTACCTACGCCACCCTCGCCGCAGAGAAATACTGTTCGACCCGCGCCAGCTTCGGCCTGATCGAGGACCGAGCCGAGCATGGACAGCTCGGATTCCCTGCCTGTCAGCGGAAGTTGATTGAGGACGTTCTCGCGGGCGTTGGGTGATTGCATGCGGGCGCAGTCGGCAGGGGTGGACGCCCCAACGGGAAGGCTCAGGAAAGAGGCCGCAGACGTCGCTGCGCGTCAATGGGCTCGATGGTAGTTAGTCCTTCTTGCGCAATGCCCAAGCTCCCTTACGATTGAAAGAGCCCGGAGAGTGAATTTCCGTCCGATGGCCGGCGGTCTGGGTGATCAATCCCGCGCTTTCGTCCGCGCCCCGAGACGTGACGCCAGAGGGAAACATGTCACAACAGCATTCATTCGAATTTGGCGATCGAAAGGTTGAAACGACGCCACAGCAGGTTCACGCACAACCGGCGGTCGAGCTTCGCGCACCGTCGCCCTCACTGTCAACGCCTGCGCTTGCGCACGCGCCCGACCCCAGAGTCTGGCAAAGCCAGGAAGTAGTCGAGGCGATCTTTGGCCCGGTGAGTGGCCGCACCTTTGCCGTTCGTTACTGGGATGGAACGTTCGAGCCTGCGGGCGCAACCTCGACTCCGGAATTCACGATCAGCTTCGTGCAGCCAGGTGCGTTGCGGCGAATGTTCCTGCCGCCGTCCGAGCTTTCCATAGTCGAGGCTTTCATCTCGGGGGATGTCGAGATCGAAGGCAGGATGGAAGGTGCGATGTACCTCGGCGACGAGATCAGCCGGCGGTTGCAGTCACCCGGCCAGTTTGCGCGGCTGCTGGGCAAGCTTGGGGCTCTGCCACGTGATCCGAGCACGGCACCCAGGGAATTGAAGGGGACGCGTTTTTCGCGCGGTCTCGCCCGCGTTCTGCCGAACCGGCGGCCCGGCGACGAGAAAGCGATTCAATACCATTACGACGTGGGCAACGATTTCTACCAGCTCTGGCTGGACCCGAGGATGGTTTACACCTGCGCCTACTTCCGGAGTCCGACCGACGATCTCGAGACAGCGCAGCTCGCCAAGATGGATCACATCTGCCGCAAGCTCCGACTCGAGCCCGGGATGCGATTTCTCGATGTCGGGTGTGGCTGGGGCGCGCTGATCATGCACGCGGCGCAAAACTACGGCGTCGATGCGGTCGGAATCACCCTGAGCAAAGCGCAGGCAGCGCTCGGAACGCAGCGGATAGCAGCGGCAGGTCTGTCGGACAGATGCAGGATCGAGCTCAGAGATTACAGGGATCTCGGCAAGAAGCCCGAGTTCGACCGCGCCGCCTCGGTAGGAATGATGGAGCATGTCCGCGAGGACCTTCAGCCGGGTTACTTCGACGCCGTATATCGCGTCCTCAAGCCCGGCGGTCTGTTCATGAATCACACGATCGTCAGCGTCGCGAGGTCCCGCCCCAGCACGATGATGGACCGCTTCAAGGGCAGACTCTGGAGGCGCGACGCCTTCATCGACAAGTATGTCTTTCCCGAAGGAAGACTTGTTCCCGTATCGCACGTAGTCGCGAGTGCAGAGCGTGTGGGATTCGAGCTTCGCGACGTCGAGAGTCTGCGCGAACATTACGCGATGACGCTGAGGCACTGGATCGCGGGTCTCGAAGCGCACTCGAACGAGGCGATCAAGATCGCGGGAGAGCGGATCTATCGCGTATGGCGACTGTACATGTCGAGCGCTGCGTATGGATTCGCTTCGGGGCGGCTCAATCTCATCCAGGCGCTGCTCGTAAAGCCCGACAAGGAAGGTCGTTCGGAGATGCCGCTCACTCGTGACTACATGTACGACGAGAGGTCGGCCCTCAAGATGTCGGACAGCGCGGCAGCCTGACACTGCGCCGGATCATTGCGTAACCGATCTCGCCACCGCTACGGCGGCGGCGAGGGGCATCGACTCCGATGACTCGTATATTCAGATCGGAAACGTATGCCGACAAAATCCAGCCCTACTGAACTGACGGTGACATGGCAGTTCAGCTCGTTCGACGAACTCACTGTCGGAGAGCTCTACGCGATCATGGAAGTGCGGCAGCGAGTGTTCGTCGTCGAGCAGAAGTGCTTCTATCTCGACGCCGACGGCGCCGACCACCTCGCCCTTCATCTACTCGGCTGGCGGAGCACTGCTGATGGGCTCCTGCTGTCGGCGTATGCGCGGCTCTTTCCTCCCGGAACCAGGTACAAGGAAGCCGCGATCAGTCGTGTCCTGACTCATCCGGCGGCGCGCGGGAGCGGACTCGGCAAGGCTCTCATGGTGGAGGCGCTCCAGAGGATCGCCGATGCGGAATGGAGCGGGCCTGTTCGCATTGCTGCCCAGATGTACCTCGAAGGGTTTTACGAGGAGTTCGGCTTTCGGCGGATCTCGGATCCCTACACCGAAGACGATATCTGGCACGTGGACATGATCCGTGATTGACCGCGCGCGCCGCGGGCCGACCTCGTGTTCATGCTGAGGGACCGCTTCCTCGCCGGAGAGACGTTCGACCAGCTTCTCGCCCGCCCAAAAACAAACAGCGTGCTCTATGATGCCCTCTACAAGCGCGCAACCGTACCCGATGCCGTGGTGGAGCGTGCGCTGCTGGTTCGTCAACCCTGGCACCTGTTAGTGCTGAGCGAGGACTGGTGCGGTGACTCGGTCAATACACTTCCGGTCGTCGCGAAGCTGACGGAAACTGTGCCGACGATCGATATGCGAATAGTCCGACGCGACGCGAATCCGGATCTGATGGACGAGCATCTCTCCGGAGTCGCGCGAGCCATCCCCGTAATCATGGTGCTGGACAGCGACTATGTTGAGCGGGGCTGGTGGGGCCCACGACCCCAACCGCTGCAGGATTGGGTCACGGCCCATGGTCTCGCGCTTCCCAAGGACGAGCGGTATCGTGAGGTGCGCAAATGGTATGCGCGTGATCGAGGCAAAACGGCCTTGAACGAGCTGCTCGACATCATCGGCCGCCATGAAGCAACGGAGGACCGTGCAAAAACGGCTTAGTGAGATCATTGAGTACCTCGATGTGACCCGCGCCCGACTCCTCGACAGCGTCAGCCGGGTCAATCCTGCGTTCGCCGAGATCCGACCGGGCGATAAAGCGTGGTCGGTCGCCGAGATTCTCACCCATCTTGCGCTCGTTGAAGCGGGCGTTGCAAAACTCGTCGCACGGTCGGTGCTCTGGGGGAAGGAGAAAGGTGTAGGCCCGGAGACTTCCGAAGAGTCTGTTCTCTCGAGTCTCGACGGATCGCCAATCGCTGAGCCGGCGCGGCCAATGACGGCTCCGGAGCGCGTCGTGCCGCCACACGATTGCCGAATGAGTGAGGCGTTGCGCTCGCTCGCCAGCTCGCGACGCGCCCTCACAGACGCATTCCTCGAAGGCGACGGAATGGATCTGTCGGTAATAACGCGGCCTCACGTCATACTCGGCGAGCTCAACCTCTATCAGTGGGGCGTCTTCATCGGGAAGCACGAGGCGCGACACACGCGCCAGATCGAGCGAACGTTGCACGAGCTGACCGAGGGCGCAGCGGAATCAGCACCAATCTTCTGATCGGGGGCGTCCATGCTGAAGTGGCTGGCGATAATCGTCGGGGCCCTCGTAGCGATCGGCCTCGCGCTTTTCGTTGCGGGGTC
>JAHFCS010000256.1 GCA_023249395.1 Gemmatimonadota bacterium | reverse complement strand
GGCTGGGTGCGCCTCAGTGGCGAGTGGCGGTACCGCTGGCTCGACCGCTTCCTGACTGGCCGGCTGGCCGTGACCAAGCTCGCGCAGCGTGATGGAACAGGGAACACCGGGATCTCGTGGGCGCACCAGCAGGATTTCTCGCAGACCACTCACCTGACGACCGATCTCAACTACGTCACGAATACTGTCATCCAGCGGCAGACGACGTTCGACCCTCGGCAGGTATTGGCGACGATCCAGAGCCGGGTCAACTACCAGCAGCAGATAGGCCCCGCGACCTTTTCCATTGGCGGCGATCGCCGCCAGTATCCCGGGCGCGATGAGGTGACGCAGTCGTTCCCGAATTTCAGCATTTCCACGCCGACGATCGGCGCGAAGTGGCTCGAATGGACGCCGTCGCTGAACGTCAACAACCAGGAACAGCTCCACGTCAATCAGGTCGGCCCGTTCGCCTTTCGGTTCATCGAGCGGAATGGCGTGCGCGACAGTGTGCAGGTCAAGAGCGATGCGCGCGTGACAAACCTGCTAATACAGACGCCGTTGAAGATTTTCGGGTTCACGCTGTCGAACTCGATCCGCGTCGGCGATCAGGAGAACAACTCGCCGGTGACGATCCCGGTCATCGATCTCAATGACCCGACCATCAAGCACGATCGGGTATTCGCGCGGACGTTCAGCACCGAAGTGGACTGGCAGACGTCATTCGGACTTCCGAGTCTCTTCCCGAGCACGTTGAAGGTTTCGCCAAGTATCAGCATCCAGAACGTCGATCCGAGGGCGTACTGGGTGCGGACGGAGCAGACCGGTGGCGCTTATGTGCACCAGTCGAAGAGGCTGAGCTACGGGCTCTCTGCATCGCCGACCTTCTTCGGGTTGTTTCCCGGCATCGGTGGCATCACGCGCTTCCGCCACTCGATCTCGCCGCAAATCGGCTTCTCGTACGCACCGGCGGCTTCGGTGAGCCGCGAATTCCTCGCCGCCCTCAATCTCAATCCGAAGGATTACGTCGGATCGCTGGCGCAGAACCAGGTCTCGCTGAGACTGACGCAGGACCTCGAGGCCAAGCTCAAGAGCAACGATACCAGCGCCACCGCCGAAGCGCGGAAGGTGAAGATACTGACGTTGAACTTCTCGCCACTCACTTACGACTTCGAGCGCAGGCGCAAGACCGGCCACTCCGGATTTACAACCGACTTCTTCAGCTACGACGTGAGCTCTGATCTCCTGCCGGGCTTTCGGCTCGGTGTGAACTATTCGCTTTTCCAGGGGAGCGTGCTGAGCGATACGGCGATCTTCAAGCCGTTTCGAACCGGGATAGACGCAGGTTTCTCGCTCAACGGCCGGTCGGGAATTTTCGCTGCACTGTCGCGGATCTTCGGCAGGGTGGTGCCGCAGGGCAGTGCTCAGATCGAGCGGGTCGAGCCGAGCCAGGACGATGCACTGTTGCAGCGGCTGGCTTCGACTCCGGTTGCGGGCACTGCGGTGCGCAACCGGCAGTACGTGCTGCCTCAGACGCAGACCTGGCAGGCAACGTTCACGTTCAGCCAGTCGCGGCAGCGCGCACCGACGGGCAGTGGCGAAATCATCCAGGAAGATCCACGCTCGAAGTGCGCGGTCTATTCCTTCAATCCACTTCAATACGATCAGTGCATCCTCCAGCAGCAGACGAGTCCGATCGGCGCGGTTCCCATTGGCAGACTGACGGCGGGGGGCCCGTTCATCAGGCAGCCGGCGCGCTCATACATGTCGTCGCAGATGAGCTTCCACCTCACCCCGAAATGGTCGACTCAGTGGGGGACTACCTACGATTTCAACGCCCATCAATTCGCCAGCCACCAGGTCACGCTGCAGCGCGAGCTGCACGACTGGCGCTCGATCTTCTCGTTCACGCGGGGACCGAACGGAAACTTCGCATTCAATTTCTTCATCGCGTTGAACGCTCAGCCGGACATCAAATTCAACTACGACAAGGCAACGTATCGCTCGGGACAGTAGCCCTTGAGAGCCGCCTGGGGCATCCGGAGAAGAGCCGAGTGATCGGGGAGTCTAGCGTATGAAGAAAACGTCGCCGGCGATCACGCTCGATGGCGGGAGCCTCACGCTGGAGGATGTTCGCGCCGTCGCCATGGACGGCACGGAGGTCAGACTCGCCGAGTCTGCCCGTGGCCGCATGCTTCGCACCGGCGAAGTGGTCGCCGGAATTGTAGAGCGCGGCGACGTCGTCTACGGAGTGACCACTGGCTTCGGAAAGCTGTCGGAGGTCGCCATCCCTCGCGATCGTCTCTCCGAGCTTCAGGTGAATCTCGTGCGCAGCCACTCGGCCGGGGTCGGTCCGCTGCTTCCGGAGCGTGAAGTGCGGGCGATGATGCTGCTCCGATCCAACGTGCTCGCCAAGGGATACTCGGGGGCACGCCCGCAGCTCGTCGATCTGCTTCTCGGGATGCTCAAGGCGGGACTCTACCCGCCGGTGCCGGAGCAGGGCAGCGTCGGAGCGAGCGGCGATCTCGCCCCTCTCGCGGCGCTCGGAGTTTCCCTGATCGGGGAAGGCATTCTCTTTCGCCGCGCCGGTTCTGAACGATCGACGAGTAACCCGTCGGCGCCAGCGACGTCAGCCGGCCCCGCAGCAGAGATGCTCCGAAGCTGCGATCTCGAGCCGGTCACACTCGGACCTAAGGAAGGCATCACCTTGATCAATGGCACGCAGGCGCACACAGCTGTCGCCGCGCTTGCGGTCACCGATGCGCGCTCCATCTGGCACACCGCCCACGTCGCTGGGGCGATGTCGCTCGAGGCGCTGCTCGGCACACCGGTACCGTTCGACGCGCGAATTCAGGAAGCGCGAGGACAGACGGGACAGGCGCGATCAGCCGAACTGCTGCGACGCCTGCTCGACCACAGCGAGCTCAGGGAATCCCACCGCCTTGGGGATCCACGCGTGCAGGATGCATACGCTCTGCGTTGCATGCCGCAGGTCCATGGTCCTGTCCTCGACGCCCTCACCTGGATCGAAGGTGTCGTCAGCCGGGAGCTCAACGCGGCAACCGACAATCCACTCGTTTTCGAGAATGGCGAAGTGCTGAGTGGCGGAAACTTCCATGGTCTCGCCGTTGCGACGGCGCTCGATCTGCTGGCGATGGTAATGACGAACGTTGCGACGATGTCCGAGCGCCGCATTGACCGTCTCGTGCATCCGGATTTCAACCAGGGACTGCCGGCGTTTCTGAGCAGGGAGCCGGGGGTTCATTGCGGCTTCATGATGGCCCAGGTCACGGCGGCAGCGCTCGCCAGCGAGTGCAAGGTCCTGTCTCACCCGGCGAGCGTCGACACGATTCCGACCGACGGAAGCCGGGAAGACGTCGTCCCGATGGCGATGGGCGCAGCGTGGAAAGCGAGGCGAGTGGTCGCGAATGTGCAGCGCGTTCTCGCGATAGAGTTGATGTGTGCAGCGCAGGGCATCGATTACCGCGCACCGCTCAAGCCAGGGCGCGGTGTGCAACGCGCTCACAAGACTGTTCGGTCGCTGATCGGCCCGCTCGACGCCGATCGCGTGCTGACTCCCGATATCGAGCTGCTCGCGGAAGCCGTGGCGGCGGGGCGATTCCACGAAGGGAATGCGAATGACTGACGTGATGACGCAAAGTCCCGTGAGTGCTTTGGCCGGGGGTGAGAGGGCGGCCATTCGCGCACCGCGCGGCACGGCGATCTCCTGCCGTGGATGGCAGCAGGAGGCGGCTCTTCGGATGCTGATGAACAACCTCGATCCCGATGTCGCCGAGCGGCCGCGTGATCTGGTGGTCTACGGTGGGACCGGAAAGGCGGCGCGCAACTGGGAGTCGTTCGATGCGATCGTACGAGAGCTGCGCCAGCTGGGTGACGACGAAACACTGATCGTGCAGAGTGGGAAACCCGTCGCCGTCCTGCGAACGCACAGGAGTGCGCCGCGAGTGTTGATCGCGAATTCCAATCTCGTCGGCCGATGGGCGACGTGGGAGCACTTCCGCGAGCTGGAGCGAATGGGGCTGATCATGTACGGCCAGATGACCGCCGGCTCATGGATCTACATCGGCTCGCAGGGAATTGTGCAGGGAACGTACGAGACCTTCGGGTCGGTGGCGCGCCGGCATTTCAACGGCTCGCTCGCCGGCCGGTTCATTCTCACAGCCGGACTCGGCGGAATGGGCGGAGCGCAGCCGCTCGCGGCGACGATGGCCGGTGCGACGATTCTCGTCGTCGAAGTCGACGAGGCGAGAATCGACAAACGAATGGCGACAGGATACT
>JAHFCS010000255.1 GCA_023249395.1 Gemmatimonadota bacterium | reverse complement strand
CCACGCGACACGAATGGCGATGGCCGCTTTGATCGCTGGGCCCTCTGGGCTCCTCTCAAGACAACGTGGTTCGAGCGGTTCTACGATTTTTATCCCCTGTATCTCGCCAGCTCCGGAGGCCGAACGCTCATCTCCAACGGACGCGTACTCTTCGACAACGAAGCTGCGGTTGCTGCGATCGACGTGCTGCGACGTGGATTCGCGGAGAAGCTGCTGCCGCGAGCGAATTTCGCGCTGGGGCGAGATCCGTTCGCGGACGGAACCGTCGCGATGAAAATCATCGGCCCCTGGTTCTTGCGGGAGCTGGAGCTGCTGAAAACGCCGGGCCTGCGCTACAGCGTGGCGCCGATCCCCGCCGCCGATGGAACAAGACCGGGTGACAGCTACGCGTTCGCGGATCTGCGCAGTATCGCAATCTTTTCAACGACGAAGCACCCTGATGCCGCAGCGCGGTTTGTTGCCTACCTCACATCGCCGGCCGCAGACCGTCTGCTGATTGAGGAAGCGAGCCAGCTTCCCTACCGTCGTGGACTCGCGACAGACTATCGATTTACCGAGTCGTTGTCGGGGTCACCGACGCTGCCGATCTACGCGACGTATGTCGAGCGGACCCGCGACCTGGATATCGATCCCGACGTCGTCGAGATCTTCGACATTCTCTCCGAAGCCTACGAGGCCGCGGGCATCTACGGCGTCGTCCCGGTGAGGAAGGCGCTCCATGATGCAGCGGCCGAGGCCAGAAAGATCGTCGATGCGCGCTGAACAGCGATCGGCGTGGTCACTGACGGCGCCCTACGCCGCGTTCCTTCTCGCGTTCGCGGCATATCCGGTGTTCTTCGCGCTGGCGCTCGTGTTCATGCACTGGGACCTGGTGACGCCACCTTCATTTGCAGGCGGGGACAACGTGCGACTGCTCGTTACCGATGCGCGCTTCGGACGAGCCGTCCTGAACACGTTCGTCTTCCTCGCCATTCACCTTCCGCTTCAGATCGTTACCGCTCTCGGACTTGCACTCGCGCTCAACCGGCGGTTGGCGTTCCGTGCTTTCTGGCGCGCAACTTTCTTCCTGCCGGTCGTCATCTCGGGCGCGGTGGTGGCGATTCTCTGGAACGCGCTTTACGCAACCGACGTCGGCCTCATCAACAATCTCCTCGCGAAGCTGGGCGGCTCGCCGATACCGTGGCTCACCGATCCGTCGATTGCGATGCCTGCGATTGCGGTGATGGTCACGTGGAAGAATGTCGGTTTCTACGTCATCATCTATCTGGCGGGCCTTCAATACATCCCGCAAAGCTGTCGCGAGGCGATCGAGCTCGACGGCGCGACCGCATGGCAGCGCTTTCGCCATCTGACTCTTCCGATGCTGCTGCCGCAGACGATCCTTGTCGTGACACTCTCTACGATCAACGGATTCCAGCTCTTCATCGAGCCGTACGTCATGACCGGCGGCGGACCTCTGCGTCGCACGTACTCAGTTGTGCTCTACATGTACACGAACGCCTTTTCGTATCAGAAGATGGGGTACGCGGCCACCATCGGCGTCGCACTGGCGTTGATCATCGGCGCCGTGGTGGCGGCTCAGCGCCGCGTGATCGGCACGGCGGAGGCGGCATGAGGCCGGTCGTGCGCGCGGGACTGTATGCGGCGCTGACGCTGGCCGCTCTCACCTTCATCTATCCCTTCCTCTGGATGGCATCCAGCACGCTCAAGCCGCCGTTCGAGGTCGGGTCGCTGGCGCTCATTCCGCACGACCTCACATTCGAGAACTATCGCATCATGTGGAGCAGGGCGCCGTTCGGGCGGGCGCTGCTCAACAGCGTTTTCGTCGCGAGCACGATCACCGCCTCGGTGCTGGTTCTTGGGTCGATGACCGCCTATGCGATGGCTCGCCTGACGTTTCCCGGACGACGGGTGTTGAACGCAGTCACCATGGGGGTGCTGCTTGTGCCGGGTCAGCTGACGCTGATTCCACTTTACACGTTGATAGTGCAGCTCGGCTGGATCGACACCTACACCGCACTCATCGTTCCCTATCTCTTCAACGCCACGGCCATTCTGATGCTGCGGCAGTTCTTCCTTCAGATTCCGCAATCGCTCATCGATTCAGCGCGCATGGATGGCATGGGCGAGCTGCGCATTCTCTTCACGATCTTCTGGCCGCTTGCACGGCCGGCGCTGGCGATCGTCGCCATCTTCACATTCATGGGATCGTGGAACGAAGTGCTCTGGCCACTGCTTGTCGTTCGCGACCAGCAGCTCATGACGCTGCCGCAGCTCCTCACGGTATTCCAGCTCGGCGGCGGCGCCGGGACGCTGGGCGTCTCCCTTGCCGCAGCGATGGTGCTCGTCGTTCCGGTCGTCGTCGCCTACATGTTTCTTCAGCGCTACTTCATCGAGAGCATGGCCGGCGCCGGAGTCAAAGGGTAATCATGCCATCGATCTCATTCGAGAAGGTCAACAAGAAATTCGGAGACGTGAGCGTCGTCGAAGATTTCAGCCTGCACGTCGAGGACGGCGAGCTGCTCGTCCTCGTCGGCGGCTCTGGCTCCGGCAAATCGACGATCCTGCGCATGGTTGCCGGACTCGAGTCGGTGACGAGCGGGACGATCCGCATCGATGATCGCGACATCACGCACCTCGCGCCGCGCGATCGCGACGTCGCGATGGTGTTCCAGGACTACGCCCTCTACCCGCATCTGACCGTGCGCGACAACCTGTCGCTCGGACTCCGCCTCCGCCGAATGCCCACTGCCGAAATAAATCGGCGAGTGGCCTGGGCGGCTGACATGCTGCGAATCGAGTCGCTCCTCGAGCGCAAACCCAAGCAGCTCTCGGGTGGACAGCGGCAGCGAGTTGCGATGGGACGCGCGATGGTCCGTGAGCCCCTGGTCTTTCTTTTCGACGAGCCTCTTTCCAATCTCGACGCCAGCCTCCGCGCCAGAATGCGCATCGAGATCGGCGGACTGCAGCGCCGGCTCAACACCACTACCGTCTACGTGACCCACGACCAGGTCGAAGCGATGACCCTCGGCGACCGAATCGTCGTGCTCGCGAACGGACGGATTCAGCAGATCGGCCACCCGATCGAGCTCTACCGCAATCCCATCAACCGCTTCGTTGCCGGATTCATCGGGACCCCGCCGATGAACTTCGTCGAGGGGAATCTGCATCGCGAGAACGACCGGGTCTTCTTCGTTTCCGAAGGTTTGCGTGTCCAGCTCCCCGCGGAACGATTGCCTGGCTCGGTCCCTTCGAAAGCAATGACACTCGGTATTCGTCCCGAGGACGTGACTCTCGCTGACGGTAAGCCCACGTCCGGCGGCGCTGGAGCCGCCCGACTCTCCGGAAGAGTGTTACTTGTCGAACGACTTGGCGGCACGAGCCACATCCATTTCGATGTCGGCCCACACCGTCTGATGGCGGCCGTGTCGGGCGAAGACCCTCCGGCGGTCGGCGACACAGTTGGAATCGAGGTGCCTTCCGAGCGCGTGCACCTGTTCGCTGCCGATGGCAACGCGCTGGCGCGAGCCGAATAGACTGTCGTTACCGGGATGCCGACCGGGTGAGGTCGAAGACATAGGTCTCCATTGGCTCGAGCAGGACGAGCGGCACGTAGCCCTGAATCCGCTCGTCCGATCTCACTTGGAGCGCGGGCGCGGTCAGACCGCCGAGCAGGCTGCTCGCCTCGTACCGACCTCCCCGCAGAACGTGTTCGGGCGATTCGAGCGTTACTTCCGAGAGTGGCACTGTGCCGAGATTGGCAATGACAAGCGCCACGTGATCTGCACTACGCCGAACGTACGCGGCGACTGCGTCATTACTGGCAACAAGCGGTATCAACTCACCGGAGCCAAGCGCGACGTTTGCTCCTCGTAAATGGATGAGCCGCCGGTACAGATTGAGCAGCGAATTCGGATCTGCGTCCTGCGCCTCGACAGTCGCCGTCATCGAGTCGTCTTGCAGCGATTCCCACGGGTTGCCTCGGGTGAAGCCGCCACCATGACCGGGACGCCACTGCATGGGTGTTCGCAAACGCTCGTCCGGTTTGTTGCCGGTCATCCCGATCTCCTCGCCGTAGTACACGAAGGGCAGACCAGGCAGCGTGAGCAGCAGCGACGCCGCCACTCTGGCGCGCGCGATGTCACCGCCGAGCTCGGTAAGCGTGCGTGTCTGGTCGTGGTTCCGCAAAAACGGCGACCAGCGGTCGGCCGACTGCGCTCGCTGAAGCCTCATGAAGGGAGGAAACAGCTTCTGCGCCGAGGCCGCACGCACGGCGCCGAGAATAG
>JAHFCS010000254.1 GCA_023249395.1 Gemmatimonadota bacterium | reverse complement strand
ATCGAGCCCACCATCGGATGGTCGGCGCTCAACCTGCGCGAGCTGTGGACCTACCGCGACCTGCTTTTCATTCTTGCGGGCCGGGATGTTAAGCTTCGTTACAAGCAGACGGGACTGGGCGTCACCTGGGTGATTCTGCAGCCGCTGGTCGCGGCACTCATATTCACGGTCATGTTCGGCCGCTTCGCCAAGCTGCCGAGTGACGGGCATCCATACATCCTGTTCGTGTTCTCCGGAATTGTCGCGTGGAACTATTTTGCGGCGGTCCTGCAGCGCGCGGGGAACAGTCTCATCAGCGACTCGCGATTGATCACGAAGGTCTACTTCCCGCGGCTCGCGATACCATTGGCCAGCACATTCTCGGCGATGATCGATCTCGCCGTGTCGCTGGGCGTGCTATTTGTGCTGATGCTTGCCTATCACGTGCCGCTGACGTTGCGCATGCTGGCTCTGCCGTTTTTTGTCGTGTTGACAGCGGTGACGGCGACGGGGGTCAGCCTCTGGCTTTCGGCGCTCAACGTGCGTTATCGCGACTTCACGCACGCGATGCCGTTTTTGATTCAGGTCTGGATGTTCGCCAGCCCCGTGGTGTACGCGACGACGATCGTGCCCGAAAGATGGCGGCTCCTCTACAGCCTGAACCCCGCGGTCGCGTTCATCGAGGGCTTTCGCTGGTCGGTGCTCGGCTCCAGCTCGTTGACGTGGTTGATGGTAGTGATCACGGTAATTGTCTCTGCCGCCGTTTTCGTCGCGGGAGCCTTTTTCTTCCGCC
Source organism: Gemmatimonadota bacterium (assembly GCA_023249395.1). GTDB lineage: Bacteria > Gemmatimonadota > Gemmatimonadetes > Gemmatimonadales > Gemmatimonadaceae > UBA4720. Next base: position 3,527 of record JAHFCS010000254.1, on the reverse strand, counting down.
GTGTCGAGCGGGGCTTCGCGGACGCTGTATGAGTGACGTAGCGATCCGCGCCGAAGGGCTCGCAAAGTCCTACCTCATTGCGAGGGCACTGGGGCGCCAGCCATATCGCACGCTGCAGGAAGAGGTAGTTGCGCTCCCGAAGACGCTATGGAAGCGGGCCAGGGGCCGCGCCGGCTCGATGGAGACTTTCTGGGCGCTCGACGATGTGTCGTTCGAGGTCAACCAGGGCGAGGTTGTCGGCATCGTCGGCCGGAACGGAGCCGGGAAGAGTACGCTTCTCAAGATCATGTCGCGCATAACCCAGCCGACGCGCGGCCGCGCAGAGATATACGGAAGGGTAGGGGCCCTGCTGGAGGTGGGGACTGGCTTTCATCCGGAGCTTACCGGGCGCGAGAACATCTTTCTGAGCGGCGCGATTCTGGGAATGCGAAAAGTCGAAATCGCGCGCCAGTTCGACGCCATCGTCAGCTTTGCCGAGGTAGAACAGTTTATCGACACCCCCATCAAGCGGTACAGCAGCGGGATGTATATGCGTCTCGCTTTCGCGGTAGCGGCGCATCTCGAGCCGGAGATACTTCTCGTTGACGAAGTGCTCGCGGTGGGCGACGCGGCATTCCAGAAGAAGTGTCTCGGCAAGATGGAGGATGTTGCGGGCGAAGGACGCACCGTCTTCTTCGTGAGCCACAACACGCAGGCGATACGCCAGCTCTGCACGCGCTGCATCCTCCTCGAGCACGGGCGCGTCGTGGCCGATGGCGGCACCGACTCGACGATGACTGTCTACAATCAGCGGCTCCGCGACATGCGCGTGGACGCGGAGACGGGAGTCAACAATCCCGAGAACCGTCGTGGCTCGGGAGCTGTCAGGTTCACCGCCGTGTCGGTGGAAGATCTGACGGGCGCAGAGCGCTACACCTTCGAGATGGGAGACACTGTCCGCTTCCGTCTTTCCTGTATGGTGAACGCCCCGTTGCGCGGTCTGGCGGTTGTGGTCGCTTTTCGCTCGGGAATCTCGAGGGAGATCGTCACTTCGGCTCGCCACGTCATTACCACTGAAGCTGTTGTGCCGGGAACGTCGACGACGGCCGTGATCGACCTGCCTGACATTTACATGCGGCCGGGGGAATACCCTCTCTACCTGCAAGTCAGCGAAGCGATCCAGTCCCCGAAGAACTATGACGTCCTCGACGACCTCACGCCACCCCTGGTGATCACCTCCGGTTCGCGCCGTCTTCACGAGAATTTCGATCCCGCCCAGCCCTATGGAGTCTTCTCACTTCCGTCGCGCATGGCAATCGAAGATTCATCCTCCCTCGCGACCGCCGCAGAGCCCCCGGTCGTGCTTCACAAGCGTCCTCAAATCGTACGGTGAGGCACCCCGCAATGCCGAACATTCCGACAGTCTCGCTCGTAGTGGCGGTGCGAAACCAGGAGAGATACATCGGCCGCTGCATACGGTCGATTCTCAATCAGACTTACCCGCGGGAGGACTACGAAGTCATCGTCGTCGATGACGCCAGCACCGACCGCACGCGGTACGCCCTCGAGCTCTTCGACAGCGAGATCAGGGTCATCCACAACGCTGAGCGCAAAGGCCTTCCCGGCTCGCTCAACATCGGGATCAAGTCCGCGCGCGGGCGATTCGTGGTGCGCATCGATGGCGACGATTACGTCCACGTCGAGTACGTCAACGTTCTGTCGATGCACCTGACGCTCAATCCGTGGATGGACGCGGTGTGCTGCGACTATCACCTCGTCGGTGACAACGAACAGGTGCTGGAACGAATCAACTCAGCCGAAAGGCCGATCGGATGCGGAATCATGTTCCGCATCGATCAGCTCGTGGAGCTGGGATTGTACGACGAACAGTTTCTCTCCCATGAGGACCGCGACCTCCGCATCCGCTTTCTCGAGAAGCACCAGATTCATCGCGTCGCGTTGCCGCTGTACAGATACCGGCGGCACGATGAGAACATGACAAACAATCATGGCGAGATGAGCCAGTATCTCAAGGAGCTCGAGGCCAAGCACGGGGCCGACAAAGTGAAGGGCAATGCGTGAGCTCCAGCTTTCCGCGCGCCGGGTCAGCGACGACTCGGCGCCGTACGTCATCGCCGAGATCGGAGTAAATCACGAAGGCTCGCTCGAGCTTGCGATGCGGCTCATCGAGCTGGCGAAGGCAGGCGGAGCGGACGCCGCCAAGTTCCAGACATACAAGGCTGAGACGCTGGCCTCGCGCGACAGCCCGGCTTATTGGGACCTGACGAAAGAACCGACAACCAGCCAGTTCCGCCTCTTCCAGAAGTACGATTCGTTCGGCCCGGAGGAGTACCGGGCGCTGGCGACGCGCTGCGGCGAGCTCTCGATCGATTTCGTATCGACACCGTTCGACAGCGCCGCCGTGGAGCTCCTCGATGCGCTGGTGCCGTTCTTCAAGATTGCGTCGGCCGACCTCACGAACACGCCACTGCTCCGGCAGGTGGCGGCGTGTGGCAAGCCCGTCGTGCTCTCGACGGGGGCGTCCACGATGGCCGAGGTTCGCGAGGCAGTGCGGACATTGCGCGGCGGTGGTTGCAGCGAGCTCTCACTGCTTCACTGCGTCCTCAACTACCCCACCGCGGACGAGAACGCTAACCTCGGGATGATCGGCGTGTTGAGGGAAGAGTATCCGGAGTTCGTGATCGGCTACTCGGATCACACGGTACCGGACGCGGAGATGACGGCGCTCACTGCCGCGTACCTGCTGGGCGCGCGTGTCATCGAGAAGCATTTCACGCACGACAAGTCACTGCCTGGCAACGACCACTACCACGCGATGGACGTGGACGATCTTCGGCGCTTCATCGGCAACGTCGGGCGGCTGAAGACTTTGATTGGGGGGAGCTCGGTGAAGGCTCCGCTCGAAACCGAAGAGATCTCACGGCTCAATGCGCGTCGCAGCATCGTTCTCGACGCTGACGTGCCGGCGGGAGCCGAGCTGACGGAGGCAATGCTCACCTACAAGCGGCCCGGAACGGGTGTCAGTCCCGTCTACTGGGATGAGATAATCGGCCGGAAGGCTGCCCGCCGGCTCGAGCGCGATCATGTCCTGCAATGGGACGACCTGACGCCAGTCGAATGACGGGCAGAACGGTCGCGATAATTCAGGCTCGCATGGGCTCCGAACGCCTTCCGGGAAAGGTGCTGCTCGATATCGGAGGCCAGACCATGCTGGAGCGCGTCGTGCGACGAGTCCAGCGATCGTCGCTGATCGACGAGGTCATCGTCGCCACCACTATGGTCCGGGACGACGATGCGATAGTAAATGAGTGTCGTGCGCTCGGAGTTTCTGTCGTCCGGGGAAGCGCGCACGATGTGCTCGACCGATACCGTCAGGCGGCGCTGGCTTCCGGCGCAACGACCTGTGTCCGGGTGTGCGCCGACTCCCCGCTTGTCGATCCTTCCATCTGCGACCTGGTGGTCTGGTCCCTCATTGGGGCAGATCCGCCAGCGGACTATGCAGGCAACAAGATCGATCCTTCGTTACC
>JAHFCS010000253.1 GCA_023249395.1 Gemmatimonadota bacterium | reverse complement strand
GCATTGGCTCACGATCCGAACGTCGCTTACGTCGAGCAGGACCAGGTCGCTACTGCGATCACGGACCAGGCGATGGATGCCAACGGCGATGCATGGGGTCTCGATCGAATCGACGCCGCGTCAGACCTGAATCGCAATTATTCGTACACGCTCACCGGCGGTGGTGTCACTGCGTACATAATCGACACCGGCATCAGGACGACTCATAGTGAGTTCGGCGGTCGAGCCTCGGGCGGCTACACGTCCATTATCGACGGAAACGGGACGAATGACTGCAATGGCCATGGCACACACGTCTCCGGCACCGTCGGAGGCAGTACATATGGTGTCGCCAAAGCGGTGTCTCTCGTCGCCGTCCGTGTCCTCGACTGCGACGGGATCGGCAGCTATTCCGGTGTCATTGCTGGCGTCGACTGGGTGACGGAGTATCACGCCACGCCCGCAGTTGCCAACATGAGTCTCGGTGGCGGGGTTTCGGGCTCGCTCGACCAGGCTGTAGAGAACTCGATCGCCTCCGGCGTAAGCTATGCGGTCGCGGCGGGCAACAACGGGGACTACGCTTGCAACTACTCGCCGGCCCGTGTACCCAACGCGATGACCATCGGCGCGACCGACAAGACTGACGCAAGAACCTCGTGGTCCAACTCGGGTGAGTGCATCGACTGGTTCGCTCCTGGCCTTTACATCAAATCAGCCTGGAACACGAGCGATATCGCGACCAACACCATCAGCGGTACGTCGATGGCAGCGCCGCACACGACCGGGGTCGCAGCTCTGTATCTCCAGTATAATCCGGCCGCGACGCCGCAGCAGGTGCGCGATGCATTGTACGCCGCAACGACGAAAGGTGTCGTAACCAACAGCTTCGCGCCGAACAATCATCTGCTGTACACACCACCGGCTGGATTCGGAGCCGCACCACCACCGCCACCGCCACCGCCACCGCCGGCACTGCCGCCAACTTCGACCGCGAGCTTGACCAAGAGCTGCTCCGGCTTCACTTGCAGCTTCGATGCGAGCGGCTCGACGAACGCGACATCGTACAGCTGGAAGTTTGGCGACGGCCATAGCGGAAGTGGCGTGACGACCTCACACAAATTCGCTAGGAACAAGACCTACACCATCACGCTTACAACGCAGCCTGGTCCCTCGACCGCATCCGCGCGCATCACCTGCGACAAGAAGGCGTGCAGCTGACGATCAGCATACGACATTCCGGTGGACGTGGTTTTCGAGCAGGGCAGCGCCCGGACAAGCGCACGCCAATCAGGCGCTGAAGCGCGAAAGGCGGGTGACGAGTGTCACCCGCCTTTCGCGGTCGAGACGAAATGGCGCTATGCGCGTCCGCTCCGCAACCTGCTACTTCCGGATGCCCTCACTGACGACGATCCGCACACTGTCGGGACCTTTCGTGGCGTAGTGCGCGACAGTCCTCCCGAGCAGCTTCCCATTCTGCAAGCGGTAGATGCTGTGGGTCGTGACCTGCACGCCCTTGCGGAGCACACTCTCGTACGGGCCTGCGTCGGCGACGATGCTGTCCCCTGCGACCGACATGACGCGCACCGGTACCGGCTTCCGGTTCGGAAACAGGATTGACCAGCCGGTGGTGTCTCCGGTGGCAGTGAGATCATAGGTGACGAGCGTTGTGTCACCGGCTTCGTTCTTTCCGGTAACGGCGTACTTGCCGGCGACGTCCGTGAGTGAGATAGGTGCCGGCGCGACGGGAGCGGGCGCGGGGGCGGCGGCCATTCCGGTATCGGCTGCGGGCGGATTCTCGGACTTGGCGCAGGCGAGGAAGACAACTGCGGAGCAGAGCAGGGCCAATCGGCGCATCTAAACCTCCAGGAACAAGGACGGACTGCGAGCGGCGGAAGAATGGGCAACCAAAAAACATGGACACTTCTCGAGCCAACGGCAAGATGCCCCGGCCGTCGAAAGGCGTCATCCTCACATTCAGCCGCCGCCGACTGGTGCCCATGCTTAAGAGGGCTCGGCGAGCATCGCGACCTCAATCCGAGGCGTCAGCGCTTAGACGCCCGTCGCCCTTCGCTTGTACTCGGCGAGCGCGGCGTCGAGCCGTTCGCGCGCCGTAGTGTCACCCGGAATGTTGTGTGATGGATGAATGTGCAGCGTGACTCCGCGCTCGACGAGGATCTCGGCGACGGTCGCGATGGTCATCCACACCACTGATACGAATGCCATCGTCGATGTAGGTCCGATCCGATCCTGGTGATTCGGCACCGGAACTGATGCGTCTGTCGCCGGCACGCAGGTGTCTATGATTGCGTCGGCGATCTCGAATAGCCGTTTGCCCGAGGAGTGGCGCGGCGCCGCATCCTTCATCGCGCGAGCAGAGCCAGTGGCTATGACTCGCATCCCGAGCTCGCGCGCTCGAAGCGCGACATCGATGTTCACGTTGTTGATCCCCGAGTGCGAGAAGATCCACACGGTATCGCGGGGGTCGAACGTGTAACTCTTCATCAGCTCCCGGCCAAAGCCTTCCGCGCGCTCGAGAAACAGAAACTGGTGGATCCCCATCTCGCCCGTGACGTGAGTAAAGAATGTGAGCGGCAACTCGACGATCGGATGGAACCCGACGAAGCCTCCGATGCGCGGGTACATCTCTTCCACGGGGATGGTCGCGTGGCCGCAGCCAAACGTGTGCACCCAGCGGTCGGCGGCGATCGACGCCGCCATCAGCTCGGCCGCGGCGCGTATGTTGTCAAGCTGTGTCCGCTCGATTTCATCGAGCACGGAGCGAGTGTTGTCGAGCCAATCGGTGGCGAGCATGGTTTGAGGTCAGCGGGGAGAATGAGACCGCAGAATCACGATACGACGGGCGGGGACGCGCGGAGGCGACCGGAGACAACGAGCAGAAGGGCCGCCAGCAGCACGAGCGCACCCGGGACAATCACGAAAGAGGCTCTGAGCCCGCGCGCGCTCCCCACCGCGCCGGTCAGATACGGCATCAGCGTTCCGCCCACGAGCGCCATCGCGATCACGACGCTGAACGCGGTGCCAGAGAGCCGTGGGTAGCGGTCGCCGACGAAACCGAGCACAACCGGGAAGGTCGCCGCGAAGCCGACGCCGATGAGGAATACTCCGGCGGCCGAAGGAGCGAGAGTGCGCGAGACAAGGAGAAGCGTCGAGCCGACAAGGCCGACACCGATGCAGGCCATGAGAATCCGCTGAGGCGCCGCCCGCTTCAATACCGCGCCAAGAGCGAGCCTTGCGAGCATCATCCCCAACCAGTAAAGCGACAGGTAGACGAGCGCGCGGTCGGCCACTATCCCCAGCTCTTCGGCGAAGAACGTTGACGTCCAGCCACCGACGGTGATCTCCAGTCCGCTCGCGAGGAAGAGCATGAGTCCCATCAGAAGGAGTACCGGATCGCGCAGGAGTCGGACGCCGTCGGTGACCGGGAAATTGTGGGGGTGCTTCGGGGCGGGGAAGCAAATCACAAGGGTGTAGACGAGCGGCACCACGACGACGAGCCCCACAGCGGCGATTATCGCCGCGTATCCGAGCCGGTGCTGGAGAACTCCGAGCGAGAACGGGACCCCGACCGCTCCGATTCCGAAGAAGACGCCAAGCAGACTGAGGCCCGCACTGCGGCCTGCCTCGCTGATGTCGGCCACGAGCGCGTTCGTGCCGTTATTGATCAGCCCGCCGCCGAAGCCGATGAGCGCAATGGCGGCGCGAAGCCCGCCGAGCGATGGGGCGAACGCAATTCCCTCGAGGCCGATTATGATCAACGTCGCCGCGAGGGCGAGCACTCCCTTGAATCCGAAGCGATCCACGATCGGACCGCAGACGATCGTGCCGGCAAGAATCCCCGCGGTGAGCAGAGGGAAAAGCACCGCTGCCTCTCCCTTGTCGAGCCCGAAGCGGAGGACCACCGATGGCAGGACCGCGCCCAAAGTCGTCAGTACGATTCCGAATACCAGCATGCCCAGGCAGGCGGCGGCGAAGACAGGGCGGCGGCTGGTCATCGCGTCACTCGCCGCTACCTCACGTTCCACAAGATCGTGTGTCACGGTGCGCGAACTCCGCCAAGGATCGCGAGTCGTCCGGCTCCGTAAAGCCCGGCGTCACCACCGAGCTCCGAGACGGCAAAGCGCACCTGGTGCATGCTTATCGGCTGCGCCCAACGTCGAGCCTCGTCGTGAATCCTGTCGAGGAACCGGGCAGCGGGCCCGAACACTCCGCCGCCGAAGACAATGATATCGGGGTCGAGCAGGCTCACCATATTGGCCGCCGCCATCCCCCAGAGCGCGACGGCGTCATCGATCACCGCGGAGGCT
>JAHFCS010000252.1:3904-4307 GCA_023249395.1 Gemmatimonadota bacterium | reverse complement strand
AGCTATTCGGGCGCGGTGCCGAACGAGAAGATCACGTGGGGCAAGCTGGCGGTGGACACTGCCAAGTTCGTGATCGAGAGCGACGCCAGCATCGTCGCGCCGCTGATATTCGCAATCGTTCTCGGCTGGTGACAGAAAGGGGCGCGCCGGCTCACAAACCGGCGCGCCCCCGACTCGCGGTTCCGTTCGGCGTCGCTAGCTCTTCGGTGGCGGGACGGGCGTGCTCATCTCGGCAACCAGCTTCCACTGGCCATCAACCTTTCGCCATACGTTGAGAAACCCTCCATTCTGCCTGGCGGGCTTGCCGCCGGCCGTAGTGGCGGTTAGCGCGTAGGTCCCGTAGTCATACGCCATCGTTCCGTCGTCCGAGAACTTTACGCCTTGCGAGTTCATTGCTGGCTCG
>JAHFCS010000252.1:0-3894 GCA_023249395.1 Gemmatimonadota bacterium | reverse complement strand
CCGCGCGAACCTGGTCCGACCCGATCGCCGGCGCAGCTTCCGCCGAGTAAGAGACGGCGTCCGGAGTGTAGCCCATCATCAACGAATCGACGTTCTTCGCCATCACGTGGCGAAACCACGCGGAATCCGCCCGGATGATGGCCGCCGCGTCGGCCGTTCGGTCGGCGGGGGCCGCGGCCGCCGCCTTGCCGCTGTCTTCTTTGTCGTCGGTGTCCTTCCGCGCGCAGCTCGCGGCTACAACCGACAGCACGATGCATCCTGCGATCATCCCGAAACGTTTCTGCATCACTCGCCTCCGGTGAAGGTGAACCCGCTACATCCTTTCCAGCAGCGCCTGGAAACGCTTGTCACTACGTAATGAATTCAGATCTGAGTCATGCTCGATCCATTCCTTGTGGCCGTACCCCTTGTCGATCGCGCGCTCGAGACAGGCGATCGCGTCGTCCTTCATTCCCTCGATCGCGTAGACGCACGCCACGTTGTACAGCAGCTGCGGATCTTCCTTGTCGATCACCAGCGACCGGCGCGCCCATTCGAGCGCCTTCTCGGGCTGGCCGAGGTTGGACCAGATCGTCGCTCCGAGGTTTAGCGCGCGGGCGTCATCGGGATTAAGGTCCAGCCACTGCTCGATCACGTTCACCGCGCGATGCGACGCCTTGCTCGCTTCGTGGATTCTTCCCTGCCCCGCGAACGCCGCCGCGAGAAATGTCGGCGCCTGGTAATCCTCCGGCCTCAGCGCCGAGGCTTTCTCGAACAGCGGAGCCGCCTCGGACCAGCGACCCTGCGCGAGGCATGCGCGTCCATAGAAATATGGGGCCTCATATAATTTCGGGTCGAGCTTGATGGCCGTCTCGAACTCCTGCATCGCCGGCTCGTATTGCTTGCTGAGAGAATAGGCCAGACCGCGCGCAGAATGCGCCTCGGCGAGGTCGGGGTCGAGCTGGAGCGCTTTCTTGCTCGCGATGTCTGCCTGCTTGAGGTTCGATTCACGGGCATCGAAGTACATGTAGAGAATGGAGCAGCAATCGGCGATGCCGGCGTGAGCGAGCGCGTACTCCGGATCGATCTCGATTGCACGCGTGAACATCTGCCGCGCGAACTCGATGCTCGTCCGCCGGTGCTGGTGAAAGAACTTCCGGCCGCGGAGGTAGTAGTCGTATGCCTCGACGTTCTCCGTCGGCATCTTCTCGATCGCCCGCTTCTCGTCTTCGCTCAGCACCACTCTCAGCGCCTTCACGATGTTCTGCGCGATCTCGTCCTGAATCGCGAAGACATCCTCTATCTCGCGATCGTACCGCTCGGACCAGAGCTGATAGCCGTTGGTGACACTTATCAGCTGAACGCTGATGCGGATCTTGTTGCCCATCTTCCGCACGCTGCCCTCGAGCACGGCGGAGACCTCGAGCTTCTTCCCGATCTCGCGAATGTCCTCGGTCTTGCCCTTGTAGGCGAACGACGACGTCCGCGAAGCCACGCTGAGCGACTTGATCTTCGACAGGGCGTTGATGATCTCCTCCGCCATGCCGTCGGTGAAATACTCGTTCTCGACGTCGGCGCTCATGTTCGTGAATGGCAGCACGGCCATCGACTTGACTACCTGCGCACCTTCGGGAACCGGCACATTCGTCGGCGTCGTGACTGTCTGGAGAACGAGAGCGCGGGCAAATTCGCCCGACGTTGAGAAGCGCGCCGCGGCGTCGCGCGACAGCGCCTTCGACAGCGCCCGGTCGATCTCCTCCGGCACATCGTCCAACATCTTGCTCAGGGAAGGCACCGGCTCGGTGAACCGCTTGGTGAGCACCGCCCGGGCCGTCGGGCCGGTAAAGGGCCGCTCGCCGGTGAGCATCTCGTACATCACGCAGCCAAGGCTGTACTGATCGCTGCGGCCGTCGATCTCGATCTCGCCGGCGGCCTGCTCCGGACTCACGTAGGCGGGCGTTCCGACAACCATTCCGGTCTGCGTGAGGGTGTCGCTGCCGGCGAGGCTGACCGCCTTGGCGATGCCGAAGTCCATCACCATCGCCTCGCCCTCGTTGAGCATGATGTTCTCGGGCTTGATGTCGCGATGGACGATGTGGTTGCGGTGAGCGTAGTCGAGCGCGCCCGCCACCGCTCGGCCGATGGCGAGCGTATCCTCGAGCGTCAGCTGCCCTTCGCGGTTGAGGCGGTCCCTGAGTGACTCACCGTCGATGTAGGGCATCACGTAAAACAGGAATCCGCCCGCTTCGCCGGAATCGAAAAGCGGAAGTATGTGCGGGTGATTGAGGCGTGCCGCGAGCTTGATCTCCCGCAGGAATCGATCGGCGCCAAGCGCCGACGCAAGCTCGGGGTGGAGGACCTTCACCGCGACCGAACGGCCGTGCCGGAAATCCTGGGCGAGATACACAGTTGCCATACCGCCCCGACCGAGCTCCCGCTCGATCGAGTAACGGGACTCGAGCGCAGTCTTGACGCTGTCCAGCATTTCCGCCAGGGGTGAAGCCTCCATCAGGGGAACCGGAAAAAGTAAGGTACGCGCGCTGCGCCGGAAAGGTCGATTGCGATTCCAAGCCCTATGACTTTGGAAGTGCATCGAGCACGATGTCGGCGAGTGCCTTGAAGTTGTCGTCGAAGTGATGCCCACCGTTGCGGACCACCGCCTTCACAAGGCCGGGCGGCGCGTCGCGGCACGCAGAGTCCTTCTCGTCCACGCCGTATATGCAAAGCAGGTTCATGCCACGCAGCCGCTCCAGCTCGGGAAGCGTTCGCACGTCGGTCGCCCGGCGCGAATCGACGAAGATGTCCTTGAAGTGGAACTGGAAATTCGTCTCGTTCGACAGCCCGAGCATGGCGACGAGCGAGACTCTCGCCTTGAGATCGGCCGGCAGACGGGAGACCACGAAGGGTGCCATGTCCGCGCCCCGTGAATAGCCGACGATCGCTACCCGATCCTTCGACCACTGCGCCTGGTAGTGCCTGATGAGCCTGATCATGTCCGAGCCTGCCTGGTCCGGAGTACGCCGCTGGGACAGGTAGACTCGAGTGTTGAGTGCAACGACCGACACTCCGTGAGCGACAAGCTCCGCCGAGACTTTCCGGTCGAGTGTCGCCAAGCCGCCATCGCCGGTGAGCATGACGGCGAAAACGCCACTCGTCGGAGCGGGCGAGGGCAGCTCGATCAACGGAAGATCGCTCACGTCGGGAGCAATCCGAGATCTGACCTGCTGGGCCATCATCTGCGCGCAGGCTGTCAGAACGATCGCGCAAGAGTAAAGCGTGGCGGAGCGAAATACCGAGCTCATGAAGACTCCATAGGTGACGCGTGGGACGCTCATCGTGATACTACCCCGCGAAGACCGCCGGAGATCAGCGCCGCCGTATTGGCAATGACGCGCGGGAGCACGAGGCCGCCGGGCGACGCGAGATACCTCGGCTCCCACCGCGGGTCGAACTTGTCCTTGTACTGGCGCAACCCGCGAAAGTTGTAGAAGTGCTCGCCGTGCCTGTACAGTAGCGCGCCGGCGCGGTTCCATACCGGTGCCAAAGTGCGATTCTGGAGGCCCGACAGCGGCGCCATGCCGAGATTGAACTGCCGGTATCCCTGCGCCTTTCCCCACAGCAGGAGCTCGATGAACAGATACTCCATCACTCCCGCCGGCGCGGACGGGGCATACCGCATCAGATCGACGGAGATCTCCGTGCCGTCCCCACTGCACAGCAGGTTTGCGAACGCCACGATCTCGCCGCGTATGCGCACCAAACCTGTCGGGAACTGCACGAGGTACCGCTCGTCGAATCTGCCGAGCGAAAATCCCTTCTCGCGGGTGTGCTTCTCTTCGAGCCAGGCGTCCGACACCCGCTCGAGCTCGGGAAGCAGCTCCGCGACAGTTTCCCGCGGAGCGACGCAGAATTCCG
>JAHFCS010000251.1 GCA_023249395.1 Gemmatimonadota bacterium | reverse complement strand
TGTTCTGCTGGTCTGTGTACCAGACAATTCCGTCGCGGCCGACGGCAGGATCGTGCGGAAATGCCTTGTCGCGCGGAAGTTGATATTCGACGACGGTGAGGGGAGAAGCCGCGGCAGCGATGCATGCAGCGACCGGAACGAGCAGCACCAGTTTGTGAAATCTGCGGACGGGCATTTGAACCTCCGGCATCACGTTTACCGTTGGCGAAGACACGACTTCTAATCTACCTCGGGCGCGACGCTGGCAACCCCTACGATCTGACGCTCGCCGGCGTTCGCAGACGCCCGCTCACTCAAGACCTGCTGCACGTCGCGGAACGAAACACCGACACTTCTGAGCGCGACGAGCGCGTGATAGACGAGATCGGCGCCTTCCTGAGCCGACCGCTCACGGTCGCCATCCGCACAGGCGATGACAAGCTCAGCCGCCTCTTCGCCCAGCTTCTTGAGGCGCAGATTGCGGTCGTTCAACAGACGCTGCGTGTATGTGGGCGTGCCCGACTTCCGCAAGGAAGCAGCCCTGGACTCGATGACCGCGCTCACTGCCGCCACCGCGTCCGCCTCGAGTGCGGCTTCGCCGAAACACGAAACCGTTCCTTCGTGACACGCTGGGCCGGCCGGGATCACCCGGGCAAGAACCGAATCGCCATCGCAATCGAGCGCCAGCGACACGACGCGCTGTGTATTCCCGCTCGTAGCTCCTTTGCGCCAGAGACCGCGCGTGAGCGATGTGTAATGCATCTCGCCAGAGTCGAGCGTTCTTTCGAGAGCTTCGCGGTCGGCGTGCGCCACCATTAGCACTGTACCCGTGGTTGCATCCTGTGCGACGATGGTCACTAGTCCACCACCCTTCGCGAAATCCACGGCCTCCAGGTCGAACGTCATTGTCCACCCTCCGTGTTCGAAGGCCCACGCAGGATCTCCCGTGTCTGCCGAGCGAGAGCCGCATTTGTCGCCACCGCGCTGCAATTGAATGCGCTCTGTTCACCGCTCCAATCGGTGAAGACCCCTCCGGCTTCGACGATTGCAGGAAGCACGGCGGCCAGGTCCCATGCTGATACTACCGGGTCGATCATGACCTCTGCCCTTCCCGTCGCCACGAGCAGATAGCCGAAACAATCTCCCCACGTGCGACTGATACCAGCCGAGCCACTGAGTCTCTCCCATGCCGACCGCCGGGCAGCGTCGCCCGAGAAACTGAGGTCCGATGTGAGCACGGTTGCTCGCGAAAGCTTCCTCACTTGAGAGACCGCGCACCGGCTCCCGTTCCACCAGCATCCTTCGCCCAATCCCGCCGACAACGTCTCTCCCACCGCCGGGAATGCCGCCGCCCCCGCGAGGACGGTGCCTCCCTCCGCTACTGCGACCAACGTTCCCCAAAACGGAACGCCACGAACGAATGACTTGGTGCCATCGATCGGATCGATGAGCCACCGACGCCGGGCATCGGGACGAATCGAGCCGAACTCCTCGCCGAGTATTCCGTCCGCCGGGAAGTGGGTCTCGATCCATTGCCGCGCAATCTCCTCAGTTGATCTGTCGGCGATCGTCACCGGCGTACCGTCTGCTTTCGCTTCAACACTCAACTTCTGGCGATAGAAGCGCATCGCATTCGCGCCGGCTATCGCCGCGAGCTCTGCCGTTGCCTGCATGTATGTGTCCCCACTCATGCGGCCGTCCGAATCCTGATTCCCGCTTCGCCCATGAATTCCTTCAGCTGCCCCACACTGAACTGGGCGTTGTGCACAATCCCGGCGACGAGCGCCGCATCCGCGCCGCCAGAGCGAATCACATCCACGACGTCTGAGGGACTACCCGCTCCGCCCGACGCGATCACGGGAACTTGAACGGCCTCCGACACCGCCCGTGTGAGCTCGAGATCGTAACCCGATTGCTTCCCGTCGCGGTCGATGCTCGTCAGAAGGATTTCGCCGGCTCCCTCCTCGACGCACTGAACGGCCCAGGTCACGGCATCGAGCGGCGTTCGCAAACGACCGCCATGCGTGAATACGCGCCAACCCGCGCCCTCCCTCCTCGCGTCGATGCTGGCAACCACACATTGCGAGCCGAATCGCGCGGCCGCTTCAGCGAGGAGTGGAGGACGGGCAACAGCAGCCGAGTTGATGCTGACCTTGTCGGCGCCGGCTCGAAGTGTCCGAGCAACGTCGTCAACGGAGCGGATCCCCCCGCCAACGGTGAGCGGGATGAAAAGCCGCTCGGCTGTGCGCCGGACGACCTTGAGCAGTGTTCCTCGATTCTCCGCCGATGCGCCGATGTCGAGAAACACGATCTCGTCTGCTCCCTCGGATTCGTACCAGGCGGCAAGGCGAGCCGGATCGCCGATGTCGCGGAGCGACTCGAACGCAATCCCCTTGACGACGCGGTCTCCGATGACGTCGAGACAAACAACCAGTCGTCGAGACAGCATTACTTCGTCTCCACGGAGACTTGTCCCTTCGTGCTGAAAACGATGTCGCCTTCGCGCAGTGCATCACGGAGTGCAAGGCCGAGCGCCTTGAATGCCGCCTCGACAATGTGATGGCGATCCTTTCCGCGGTGGACTCGCAGATGAATCGTGATCTTCGCGTTATCCGCGAACGACCGCATCCAGTGGTCGTAGAGATTGCTCGGCAGCGGTCCCTCATAATACGGGCGACCGCCGGCGTCGATCACCGCCTGCACCAGTGCCTCGTCCATGGCGACAGTCCTGTCGCCGTATCGTGCGCAGGTTACGGGAATCACTGCATTCAGCGCTGAGCCGGTCGCGATCGCCACATCCTCGATTAGATGATGCCTGAGATCACCAGTCGCCGAAATGGTGATGTTGAGACCGGAGTAGCGCGCCAGAGTGGTCATCATGTGATCGAGGAAGCGTACGCCGGTGGACACGGCTGCTATCCCGGCGCCAACGGTGATCTGTGCCCGAATGCTGGTCTCACGGGTTTTCCTCTCTACGGTCGTCATTATGAGAACTCCTCCATTGTTGCACGCGGGTCGAGGACACCTGTGTACAGCGCCATTCCGACAATGGCCGCTGCAACGCCCAGCTCCGCCAGCGCACGCAGGTCCTCGACGCATCCAATGCCGCCCGACGCCTGCACCGGAAGCTTCGATCGCCTCAGTACATTCTCCATCAGTTGAAGATCGGTGCCTTCCATCCGGCCTTCGGCGTGGACTGCCGTAACCAGCAAAGCTGCCAGCGGGAGGTCGTTGAGCGCCGACACTACGTTTTCGATTGAGCGCTCGTGAACGCTCGTCCACCCTCGAGCCACGACGTTTCCGTCACGAACATCCACCGCTGCGATCACCCGCGCCGGATACATCACCGCGATTCCCTCCAGCCAGGCAGGGTCTTCCAGGGCGCGTGTCCCGGCGACTACGCGTGTCGCGCCCGCCGACAGAAGGTGATCCACTTGAGCCCCGGTTCTGATTCCGCCGCCGATCTGGACTTCGCTCTGGCTGGCCTCGAGCAGACCACGAATGATTGCGGCGTTGGATCCGCGACCGGTGGCCGCGTCGAGATCCACGACATGGAGATAGCGGAAGCCATCACTCTCCCATCGATTCGCCGCTGCCAGAGGGTCCTCGATGCGAACCATCTCACGCTCGTAAGAGCCGCCGACGAGCTGAACGCACCGTCCATCTCGCAGATCCACCGCTGGAATCACTATCACGACCGAGCCTCATCGAGGAATGCCCAGATGAACCGGCATCCGGCTCCAGAGCTCTTCTCGGGGTGAAACTGGACGCCGACCACACTCCCCGATCGCACCCCCGCGACGAAGCGATCGTTTTCGTGGGTCGTCCACGCGATCGCTGTAAGGCTGTCCTCGGGCTCGCACACGTAGCTGTTCGCGAAATAAGCCGTCTCCAGCCCGGCGGCAGCGAAGAGAGTATCACTGCGTTCGTCGATCGCGTTCCAGCCCATCTGGGGTATTCGAAGCGCATCAAGCTTTCGCACTCGGCCCGTTATCACACCGAGGCCCTCGCCAGGTCCTTCCTCGCTGCGATCGAAGAGAAGCTGCATGCCGAGACAGATGCCGAGGCATGGCAATCCGTCTTTGAGGGCCGAGGCGATCTCGTCGCGATGCGGTGAAAGAGATCGTGCCGCGCTCGTGAAAGCGCCAACCCCCGGCAGAAGGAGCGCATCCGACCGGATTGCCGCCGATGGATCGACTTCAATTCGAACTTCCACTCCGGCGGCGCTGACCGCCTTTGCGAGCGAATGAAGATTGCCGGCACCATAATCGAGTATCGCGACTTTCATTGAATCGCCTTTTCCAACGCCGCCAGGCACTCTTCAATCATC
>JAHFCS010000250.1 GCA_023249395.1 Gemmatimonadota bacterium | reverse complement strand
ATGGCACGTCACGCCGATCTTCTCGCCGGCGCGAAAGCGCGCGGCGTTCACGTCCTGCCAGTCGCTCCTGCCGCAACGCGCGTGGAGAAAGTGCGCGTGACAGTCGATGAGCGGCTCGCCGAGCGGCCTATTCACGCGTCCTCCTGCTCCTGACGCATCGCGACGAACGCATTGCTCGCGGCCGCCTCGATGTCCACGAGCGCATCCTCGTCGTGCGCGAGCGCCGCGAAGTTGTAGGCGCCGCGCTTGAACAGCGCGCCGTGTTCTGCCGCGAGCGAGACGAATCGCCGCTCCGCCTCGGGCGACTCGAACTTCACGAACCACATGGTGTCGATCCCATGCACGCTGATGCCGCCGAGTCCGCTCGCCTTCAGCGCGCCCGAGACCAGCCCACGCATCTCGCCGCCGATGCGAGCGAGCTCGTCGCAGACTGCCACGTTCTCGTGCCAGTCGAGCACGCCCATCGCCGCGGCCAGTGCGGTCCCCTCGCTCGCGAGGGTCGATGAGATCCAGGTGCGCTTCAGGCAGTCCAAGAGTTCCGCGCGGCCGCACACCGCCGCGAGCGGATAGCCGTTCGCGAGTGCCTTCCCGAACGCCGCGAGATCGGGCGTCACGCCGGACACTTCTTGATATCCGCCGGTCGCGAGACGGAATCCTGTCTTCATTTCGTCGAAGATCAGCGCTGCGCCGCGTGCGTCGCACAGCGCGCGTGCACGAGCGATCCATTCCGGTGATGCCATGTGCTCGACAACGGGTTCGATGGCGATCGCGGCGAGCTGGTCGCCGGCATCGCGCACCGCGCTTTCGAGCGCCTGCACGTCATCGAACGGCACGTCGTGGAAATCGCGCCGCACGCTCTCCGGAACGCCGGGCTGCGACGAGCACCAGTCGTGCCAGCCGAAGTATCCGCTCCCGACCACGACGTTTCGCCCGGTGTACGCGCGCGCGACGCGCACTGCCGCGCTCATCGCCTCGGCACCGGTCTTCAGGAATTGCACGCGCTCGGCACACGGCACGACATTGCAGAACCGCTCGGCCACCTCCACCTCGAGCACGTGCGACAGGCCCGAGACACTCCCGTGCGCCGCCGTCTCGAGCACTGCGCCCATGATCTTCGGCTCACCGTAACCGATCGCGACCGCCCCGAGCGCCATCGTGCAGTCCACGAGTTCATTGCCGCCGGTCGTCTCCACGCGGCAGCCCACGGCGCGCACGAAATGCGTCGGGCCCGCGGGTTCAGTGGTCCCATACAGCGCTTCCGGCCGTTTACTCCCGGTCGAGGCGCCGGTGGGCAACAGCTCCGCGGCGCGCGCGGCCCATTCGTCGTTCATTTCCATGTGTCAAAGAGAGGTGATCGCGAGGCGGCGTTCAAGGGGAACGGCCGCAGCGCCTTGACACGCTCGCATGTTCGGTTGCACTGTACTGGTATACCGATACAGTAATGATGCCCGAGATGCTCACGACCTTGAAGCGGACCATTCGCTCGCTGAGACGCTCGCCGGTGTTCGTCGCCGTCGCGACGCTCTCGCTCGCCGTCGGACTTGGCCTCTCGACGGCGACGTTCGCGATCGTGGACTCGACCTTGCACCCCAAGATCCCGCTCGCCGAGTTGGATCGGCTATTCTGGGAAGAGCTGCGACTCGGAAATCAGAAACATCCGCCGTCGCAGCTGGAGCAGGTGGAGGCAATTTCGGCGCTGCCCGGTATCGAGCGCGTCTCGGCAGTAGCGACCACGAACAGCAGAGTGATCGCAGACGGCAACGAGACCATACAATACCTCTCCTATTCGACGCCGGAATTCTTCGCGACCATTGGCGTCACGCCAGGGCTCGGCCGTCTTCCAAGTGAAGATGAAATTCGAGCGCAGAGCGCAGTCGTGCTCACCCTGCCCGCTTGGCGACGCCTCTTTCCGAAACGACAAACCCTCGACGGTGCGACGCTGACCATTGACGATAACGACTTTTCGGTCGTGGGGGTCCTGCCGCTTGGCGTCGAGCGTCTTCTGAGTACAGACATCTGGCTGCCCACCACAACTGTGCTTAGCGATCGCGAGCATCGCTGGCGGTCGATCATCGTGAAGTTGAAGCGAGGGATGGACTCGGTATCGATCCAACCGCAGCTCGCAACTGTCGCGGCGAACTTCACAGCCGCCTACGCGCCACCATCGGCCCCACCCTACCAGCTCAGACTGCGAGGCATGCGTCCGTCACGCGCGAGACTTCGTGACAACGAGTTACCGTTGCTCATGATCGGCGTCGCACTGGGAATTCTCGCCATCGCGTGCACTAACGTCAGCGCGCTGGCGCTCGCACGCGGTCTTACTCGGAGGCGGGACTATGCCCTCCGGGTTGCGCTTGGCGCATCTCGGGTCGCAATAGCCGGTGAAGTGCTCTCGGAAGTTGCGATCCTCTCCGTCATTTGGACGGTCGCTGGCTTTCTCATCGCGATCGCGCTCGTCGGAGCGCTCGCGCATCTCGTTCCCGAAGATTTGACCTTTCGTGGATATCTGATTCCCGAACTGAATCCTCGTGTTTTCGGAATCACCACGCTCGCGCTCGTGACCGGCATGTTGATCGCCGGCGGGATTCCTGCCTGGCGCGCGAGTCGTGCCAATCCATCAGATCCTCTCAAGGACAACGCAGGCACGACGACCGGTCGCGCCAGATCGGAATTCAAAATTCTCGTTATCGGCGAACTCGCGATTGCGATGGCGCTCCTCATGCTCGCGAGCCTGATGACGCTCTCCACTCGCAACGTTGTGCAATACGACTTCGGATTCGACGCCCGTCGTCTGCTCGGTGCGCACATCTCATTGCCGAGCGGCCGCAAGGACACGCTGACCGACGAACGCAAGGGCGAGCTCTTGTTGGCCGCCGGTCAGCGTCTTGTCGATTTGCCGGGAGTGGCTGCCGTATCATCGATGACGTGGGGTCGAGTCGACGACGAGCACGTCATATCAGATGTTGGACGTGAGGCGCCGCCGCTTCCGCTCCGGTCGTATCAGGATGTGGGCCCGAACTTCTTTGCGACAATTGGCGCTCCGCTGATTTCGGGGCGCGACTTTATCGAGGGAGATCGCACGCGCGGTGCCGTGATCCTGTCCCAGCGGGCGGCGACGCTCCTTTTCCCACACGGCGACGCAGTAGGACGAATGGTGAAGCTGGGCAGCGAGCGGTCGAACCGCGCGTGGCTCCCAGTGATTGGCGTTGCTCGCGACATTCATCTCGGTTTCACCCCCGATCCGGATTGGCGCGTGGACACGCTTATCTACGCCTCGACGTCCGACTGGAGCCGCGGCTATTCGGAATTGGTGGTTCGGCCGAAGCACGCTGATGCCGCGCTCGGCGTCACGATGCAACATACGTTGCGCGCTGGATTGCCACCTCGATCGTACATCACGGTGACGCCGTTCGTGTCGTACTACGACCAAGTGATACGGCTGATTCGATTCTACGATCAACTATTTTCGTTCCTTGGGACAGCGTCGCTGTTGCTCGGTGCAGCTGGCCTATTCAGCGTTCTGTCGTATACAGTGAGTCAACGCCTGCGTGAGTTCGCGGTTCGTCAGGCGCTTGGCGCGACGCCTCTGAATGTGCTGAGATTGGTCCTGCGGAGTGGTTTCGAGCTCGCACTCGGCGGCACCGCGTTCGGCGCGCTGCTCAGCTTCTGGGCGTCCGCTGGTGTCTCGACCGTGCTGTTCGGAGTGAAGAACACGGATCCAGTTTCGCTCATCGTAGCGGAGGCCACACTGCTCGCCGTGACGATGCTGGCATCGCTCGTCCCGGCAATCCGCGCAATGCGGGCGGATCCAGTGGAGGTGCTGCGGGCGACTTGACCGGCCGGATATCGAACTTTCCGGCGAGCATCGGTGCTTCGGCCGCCGATCGCGCTAGTCGACGATCATCAGCGGCACGAGCCGCACGCTCTCGTGCCGGTCACCGCGCAGATACACGAACTCCCCTTGTGCGCCGCTCAGCACCAGTTGCCCGCGACGCCGTTTACGCCCAGGCACGGTCTCGTTCACCAGCACGTCGATCGAGACTGGATAGGCGCCTTTCGAGTACTCGTCCGGCAACGGCGGTAGCGAGACGTGGATGCGCATCGAGAACCCATCATCCATCTGCTTCCACATCGCGCCGCGCAGCGCGAGCGTTCCCCATCCTGTGAGCGGTCGCACGCGCACGGTTGTTCCTCCCGCGTCCAGCACGAGCATCCACGCACCGGCGTCAAATCTCGTCTGCACATACAACTGCACGCCGTGACCGTTGATGTCCGGATGTTCGTTGTCATACGGATTCACAGCGTCCTCCGGCACGAACACC
>JAHFCS010000249.1 GCA_023249395.1 Gemmatimonadota bacterium | reverse complement strand
TGTCATAGTCACACAGCATCCCTGACCTCAGCTCATCCGTTCGCGCGGAACGCCTGCCGGGAAGGAACAGTATCGTCAGGGCATCTACAGCAGGGTCGTAAGTCCAGTTCATATTGCTCTCTTGTCAGTACGCCGTAATCACCATTACACGGGCCGCTTCTTCAGCTACGATTACCGTAATCTTTCGCCCGTCGACGGCACCAGAATACCTCCAGCGGATCGAAGCGCCGGCGGGAGCTGGCTCGTGCACGCGACGGCCGCCGTTCAGAACGATCAGCACCTGTCGTTCGCTGATATCTCTCTGGGCCATACGTGATCGTGCGTGAGCCGAGAAATCGACGATCGCCCTTATCATGGATATCTACGCTAGCGTGTAAAAGCAAGGCCATTGCCTGGCCTGTCAGTACGCTACGAGGATTCCTGAAGCTGTCACACTCGTCCTGAGTCGCTGGTTACCATAACCACGCACCTTCAACTGCCGTCCGAACGGTCACTTGGCTTTCAAGCCGCAAGACACCCGGGGGGGCTGGAGAGATTGGCGGAAGGGATGCCGTTCCTGGGAAGGCGTCACCGGGAGTGGGTATATTACTGCATGGCTGATTCAGCGGAACTCGTTCGTGTCCGGCGCCTTCACGACGCCGGTGAGGACGATGATTTCAGCGCGATGACAGCTGCGGAGCGTTTGGGAATCATGTGGCAGCTTGCACTCGATGCGTGGGCATTCAAGGGGCTCGAGAATGCTGAATCCCAATTTTCGCGACATCTTGTCCACGTTCAACGCCGGGGGCGTTGATTATCTCCTCGTCGGCGCCTACGCCGTAGCGGCACATGGTCTGCCCCGCGCGACGGGAGACATCGATCTCTGGATTCGCGCCACATCCGAAAATGCAAAACGAGTCTGGGACGCGCTGGCACGATTTGGCGCCCCCACGGATCAATTCTCCATCGCCGATCTCGAATCTCCCGAGGTCGTGATACAAATCGGCGTCAGCCCGCAGCGAATCGATTTGCTCACTTCAATCGACGGCGTGGATTTCGATGCAGCGTGGCGAGACCGCGTCGCTGTTGAGGTCGACGGATTAAAGGTACAGACGCTCAGCCGGCGGCACCTGATTGCAAACAAACGCTCGGCAGGGCGCCCTCAGGATCTCGCCGATGCGGCGCGATTGTCGGAGATGCGCGAGGACACCTAGGCCGGGGGCCGGAAGATAACTCACATCGACTCGTTGACCGGCGTTCGAGTAAGTTGTCAAACCCAATTGATCGCTCGAACAGGCCCCGACCAGCCTCCGGCGAACTGGGAGTTCGACTAGTATAACGCGGGTTCAGCTGGTCTCAGCGACGATAAATCGGCTCACGCGACAAAGCCTCGAGCTGCTTCATTACAGCTTCAACAAGTGGACCGACATAATACTGCGGATACGCCGGGAATGTCTTCATGGATACATTGCGAATTCCGAAGCTCGAACCCCTTCGCAGGTCGCGAACGGAAATGCTGATTTTCACGCTGTCACCAGTGCCTGCGAAACTCGGAGTGATTATCACCTCCGGCTGAAGTATTCTCACTGCCTCGTCGCCCGTCTGGGTGCGAGCGATCACGCCGTGTACTGAATCCTGATCGACCAGAGCGAATGCGTCTCTCTTGTCGAGCGCGCCGCGCAAGGCATCGACAAGTGCGCGTGAGAATGTATTGAGCGCGGTTTGCTCACTGGTTGTCCTTAGCTCCGCTATCGCGAGCCTGGGTTTCGCCGACGGTGCAGGAGCCGCCGGCGCCACGGGCGGCGCGACAGGCGCTGCGGCAGCGGCAGCCGCAGCGGCTGCGCGCGCAATGGAGTCGGTCACCTGGCGCTGCACGAGTTGCTTCACCGAATCGGTGTTGATTGCAGCCTGACCGGGTGTCTTCGCCGCGACTGCCTGAGCGAGGCGTTTTCTTATAGCCTCGGCGATCTTCAGCGAATCGACTGCTGTAAGGACCGGCGGAGCGGCCGCGGGGTTCGCAGTACCTGCCGGTGCGGTGAGCGATGGCGCCGGCGCTTGCCCGGCGACGGCCGACTGTGGTGGCTGAAGGGTCCCAGCGGCCGGCTTCGTCCCGCCACGCTGAGAGTATACAATCCCGGCGATCCCTACGAGGAGGACGAGGGCGATGCCGCCCAGGAGTAGTCCCCTGCGGCTGCGAGGCTCTTCGTCGGGAACCGAAGCCACGACAGGCGCAGTGGGGACACGAGGCTCCGAGAGCTTAAACGGAACGGCGACTGAAGGCGGAGTGAGGAAGCGAGGCGAACCGACGACGTTGGTCGGAACGGCCACGACCGGGACCTTGTGCTCTCTCGTCCTGATTTCACCGGACGATGTTGCAATGGTGTCGAGCCCAAGCAGCAGCGCTTCTGCCGAGGCCGGTCGGTCGCCCGCGTTCTTCGAGAGGCACTGCATGATTATGGCTGACAACCGCTTCGGAACATCTTTTCGGATCAGGTGGAGCGGCTTCGGATCGACGGTAAAGAGCGCTGCCATCACCGCCTGGGGAGAAAGCGCGGCAAATGGCGATTGCCCGCTGAGTAGCTCGTACGCCATCAGTCCAACAGCGTAAATGTCGATCCGATGATCAGCGGTTGGATCGCCCGCGAGTTGCTCGGGGGCCATGTACGCAGGGGTGCCGATCGCCAGTCCCGTCGAGGTCATTGCCTGCGACGGCATGGCTGCATTGAGTGCCTTGGCTACTCCAAAGTCCGTGACCAGCGAGTGAGAATGGGACCGAAGAATGTTTGCGGGCTTGATGTCGCGGTGAATGACGAAACGCGCGTGCGCATACCCGAGAGCGTCCACAACATCGTAGAGAACCCGAATGACGTCGCGAACCGGCAGCGGTCCTTTTTCGAGAGCGGTTTTGAGCGACTCTCCCTCGATGAACGGCATCGTATAGTAGACGATCTCGCCCTGTTCGCCGGCCGAGAGAAGCGGCACTATGTGGGGGTGCTGAAGCTGTGCGGCGACCTGGATCTCGCGGCGGAATCGCTCGCGGTTTACGCCGGCGGTCAGCTCGGGCGAGAGGAGCTTGATGACGATCTTTCGGCCCAGTGATCGGTCGGTCGCGACAAACACGCGACTCATCCCTCCGCCACCGAGCTCGCGCTCGATGTCGTAGGAGTGGGATACAGAATCTCTTAGCAGCTCTTCGAAAGTCGACATATCCTGGGGCGATTGGTCCGGCGGACAAGATACGGCACTGTCGATTGTTGGGACAGGCAGTTTTTCTGATCAGCGCGTGCTCCGTTTCGCGCGCATCTGTCTGATCAGCAGCGAATACGCTACGCCATTCGACGCGAGCCGCATGAACATCACCGTCCGTCGGACGACAGAAAATCATCTTCGCTTGGAGCTCTTCCGGGCGATGGGAACGTTCTTATAGGCTCCGGCGCTCTTTTTGTGGTCAACAATCTTCTGACCTGGACGATATCTCTCTTCTTCGCCATATCGCTACCGGATGGTCCTTCGAAGTATCTCTCTCCCATGCCGATTCCATTATCGGGCAGGTATGCGGAATATTACACTCGCCAACGCCCGACCGGACCCTGAACCACCACCCCTTTGAGTTGTTGCATCATCAAAAAACTGCATAGTTCGCGCTTTGCATTTCCTGACCACGTTCTTGACTGTCAGCACACTACCTCTGCCAGGGAGAACTACAATTGGATATCAGCGACTCACCTTTGCCGGCTGACGGAAAGCGCCAGCTGCTGAGACACACCGTCGCGACAATCGCGTACAGAGGCAGGAAGGTGCTCACCGGCGCCCCGGAGGGATTCTCACAGTTCCGCATCGGCGAGACGAGCCGCACTCCGGGTGAGATTCTCGCCCACATCTGCGATCTCTTCGATTGGGCGAACTGGCTGGTGAAGGGTGAGCATGTGTGGGCCGACACCGCTCCAGGCGAGTGGGCCGCGGACGTGGATCGGTTCTTCGCCGGACTGGAGAAGCTCGACGCCTGGCTCGCTTCCGAGGAGCCACTCGGCCGCTCGCCCGAGCTCCTGTTTCAGGGGCCGATCGCCGATTCCCTGACGCACGTCGGCCAGATCGCGCTGTTGCGGCGGATTGCCGGGGCTCCCGTGCGTGGAGAGAGTTACCTGCGCGCTGATATTACCGTCGGGAAAGTCGGACCCGAGCAGCCTCCGCCGAACTGGGAGTTCGACTAGCGGGGAGACGGGAGCTGCATGGTGCCAAGAAGGTTGCCGGTCTCAATGCCACTTGGCAGTAGATCTGCGAACATCTTGTCGAGCTTGTTAGCGCTCATATTTCATGTTAATTTATATTCTGCGCGCATATTTCATCC
>JAHFCS010000248.1 GCA_023249395.1 Gemmatimonadota bacterium | reverse complement strand
CGCCGGCCGAAGTGTTCTTCTTCGCTTTCACCTGCAACTGCTGTGTCCTCGTCCTTATTGTCGACGAGGCCGTCGCAGGAGTGGGAGCGACAGGTTTCTTCGTTATGACAGAGGCGCTCGCGATTCCTGTCTCGATCATCGCGACGCTCGCGATACTCGGAGCCTTCGGCTATTCCATCAACACGCTCACGTTGCTGGGATTGATCCTCGCGATCGGGATCGTCGTGGACGACGCCATCATCGTGATGGAGAACGCGTACCGCCATCAGGAGGAGCTTCACAAGGATCCTCAGACGGCGGCGATCGACGGCACCCGCGAGATCACGACCGCGGTCATCGCGACGACGATCTCGCTGCTCGCCGTTTTCTCGCCGCTGCTCTTTCTGACTGGCGCCACCGGACGGCTGTTCAACGAGTTCGGCGCCGCCGTCGGAGGCTCCGTGCTGATATCGGGCATCGTCGCGCTGACGCTGACGCCGATGCTCTCCGCGAAGATTCTACGGGTGACTGCCCGTGAATCTCGTTTCCACCACATCGTTGGCGTGATCCTGAAAGGCATCACCACCCGCTACGGACGCACGCTGGATCGCGCGCTTGCGCGGCCGTTCGTAGTGATCGGCGCAGCGGCCGCCCTCACCGCCGGCGCCGTGTTTCTCTTCACCACGCTCAAGCGCGAGTTCGTGCCGGCAGACGATCGCGGTGTGTTTTTTACGTTCGTTGTTGCGCCCGAAGGCGCGACGCTCGCTTACACCGACGATTATCTGCGCCAGCTCGAGGGAATCCTGCACGGTACGAAGGAAATTCGGTCCACCTTCGCCGTCGTTGGATTCGGCGGTCCGCCAAGCTCCGGTTTTCTCGGCGCAATTCTGAAAGACTGGGACGACCGCGATCGCTCGGCGCAGGATGTCATCAGCGATGTACAGCCAAAATACTTTGGCGTGCCGGGGGTGTTTGCCTTTGCCACCAACCCGCCGGCGTTCGGAGGCTTTTCAGCGCCGGTCCAGTTCGTCGTGCAGAACCGGGACTTCGAGGCGCTCGTGCGCGGAATGGATACCCTCGTTGCGCGCGCCCGTACGATTCCCGGGCTGCTCAACGTGGACACCGATCTTCGCGTGACCAAGCCGGAGCTTGTCGTCACTCTCGATCGGGATCGGGCGGAGGACCTCGGCGTACCCGCGCGCGACATCGCGACGACTCTTCAGACATTGCTCGGCGGTCGCGACGTGAGCCGCTTTACGTCGGAGAACAAGCTCTACGACGTGATCCTTCGGCTCGACCCACAGGAGCGCGCGACGCCGTCCGACATAAGCGGGCTCCAGGTGCGCGGCCGGAACAACACGCTCGTGCCGCTCGATGCGGTGACGCACGTCGAGGAACGGATCGGTCCGCGCCAGCTCAACCACTTCAACCGCGTCCGGTCGTTCACGTTGTCGGCGAGCATGGCGCCCGGGTTTACCCTGGGCCAGGCCCTGGATTCGCTGAACGCCGCAGCAGCGCAGGTGCTGCCCGCGGGAAGTTCAGTGGATCTCGCCGGCCAGTCACGCGAGTTTCGCGAGAGCGGAGGCGCTCTCTTCTTCGCTTTCGCGATGGCTCTCATCTTCGTGTACATGGTCCTCGCGGCGCAGTATGAGTCGCTCCTCCACCCCTTCACCGTGCTGCTCGCCGTTCCGCTCGCGGTCACGGGCGCGCTGCTGGCTCTCTGGATCGCCCGCTCGACGCTCAATGTCTACAGCCAGATCGGAATGATCCTGTTGATCGGACTCGTCTCGAAAAATTCGATCCTGCTGGTCACTTACGCGAACCAGCTTCGCCTCCAGGGACACGACGCCTTGTCGGCGATGCGCGAGGCCGGACGCATTCGGCTCAGGCCGATTCTCATGACATCGGTCGCGGCGACCTTTGGCGCGCTTCCCATCGCACTCGGCCTCGGTGCCGGATCGGGCAGCCGGCGTCCGCTCGGCTACGCAATCATCGGAGGACTGGTGCTCTCGACAATGCTGACGCTCTTCCTCGTACCGGCGGTGTTCGTGTTGTTCGAGCGCATGCGTGCGCGCGGCTCCGCGGATCCGGTGACACCTGTGACACACGGTGCCGGCGACTATCAACCGGTCTCGACAGTGGCTGCCTCCTCGAAGGCGCAATGATCATGAGAAACGCAGTTACGTCCATTCTTGTCGCTCCGCTTCTTGCAGCGATTGGTCTTACTCGCCCTTGGCCCGCATTCGGCCAGGCCGCCAGCGATAGCATGCCAGTGGTAACTCTTGCGGAAGCGCGGCGGCGCTCAGTGTCAGTGGATCCGAACACGGTTGCCGCGCGCAATCGAATCGAGACCGCCGCGTGGGAGCGCCGCTCCGCGTTCACGAACCTGCTCACTCCCAATCTGAGGACGGGTCTGAACTACACTCATTTCTCGCAGCCATTCTTCAACTTCGGCACGGGGAGCATCAGTCCCAACGCAACGAGTGCCACGTTCGAAGCGACTTATTCTCTATTGGGAGCCGGAAAGTTCGGCGCCCTGAAGAGCTCCCGCGCTTCGCTGGAGAGCGCCGAGGCGACAGAGACAGTGGCTCGCTTCCGCGCAGCGCTTGAAACGGACGCTGCGTATCTCGCTGTGCTCGCGGATCACGAGCTCTCGCGAGTGGCGGCCGAGCGTCTGAAACGCGCCGAGGAACAGCTTGGTATCGCCCGCGTGCGCGTGGTCGCGGGTGAAGCGATCGCGTCGGATTCTCTGCAGCTGCTGCTCGAGGTGAGCCGTGCGCAGCTCGCGATTCTCACCAGGGATTCCGCAGTTGTCGCGTCACGACTTCGACTCGGCCGGCGGATTGGACTCGACGGTCCGTCCGAAGCTGCACCGCTCGATTCTGCCAAACCGCCTCCCCTGCCGATGAGTCAGGAAGAGGCGATCGCGGAGATGCGCAAACGTGGTCCCGAGATTGAAGCGGCGCGTGCCGAAGAGCGCAGCGCGAGTGCGGACCTCTTCGCCCAGCGTGAGCGGTACTTTCCCGAGATCAATCTGGGCGCGACAAAGGGTGCATACGACTCCAGGTTCTTTCCGTCCGCACTCAAGCGGAGCCAGCTCGCTGTCACGGTCGGGAT
The DNA here is from genome assembly GCA_023249395.1 of Gemmatimonadota bacterium. Lineage (GTDB taxonomy): Bacteria > Gemmatimonadota > Gemmatimonadetes > Gemmatimonadales > Gemmatimonadaceae > UBA4720. Next base: position 1,235 of record JAHFCS010000248.1, on the reverse strand, counting down.
CCCGATCTGGAACGGTGGCACGCGAGAGCTGGCGGTTGCGCGTGCGCGGGCGGACCGCAACGTCGCCAGAGCAACGCGCGAAGACCGAGAGCGCGCCGCGGCCGAAGTCATCGCCGAGGCATACCACGGCTATCTCACGTCGCGCGGGGGAATCGATCTGGCGTCAATCGGCGTCGCCGCGGCGACCGAGAACTATCGCGTGCAGCGCGCGCGCTACCGCGAGGGAGCGACGACGATACTCGACCTTCTCGAGGCTCAGGTAGCGTTGAGCGAATCCCAGGCGACGCTGATTCAGTCGCGCTACTCTGCGCGCCTTGCCCTCGCGCAGATCGAGGCGCTGCTGGGGCGCCGTATCTTCGAAGGATCGACCATGAATCCGACTGTCCGCTGAGGCGAAATCAATGACGAGCGCAATGCAGAGCGTAAAGGGATTGTGGTCGACGAGGCGAAGCACGGTTCTCACAGTCGCGGTGATAATCGCAATAGTGGTCATCGCCTTTCTGACTATGGGCCGTCGCGGGAACGCCGGGGCACAGCGTGCCGGAGCCGGCGGACCCGGTGCCGGTGGAGCTGGCGGAGGTGCTCCCATGTCCATGCCGCCAATGCCCGTGGACGTCGATACCGCGCGCGTTCAAGTGGTCGTCGACGCGGTTCGTGCAACCGGACGAATTGAAGCGGTGCAGGCCGTCGATCTTCGGTCCGACGAACAGGGACGCGTCACGGCGCTTTTGTTTCATGAAGGGCAGCTTGTCGCCCGAGGTGCGCCGCTTGTGAGGATCGATGATGCAGTGCTGCGCGCTCAGGCGGAGCGGGCAGATGCGGACCGCGATCTTGCCCGCCAGCAGCTCGACCGTGTGCGCCGGCTGCGGGACCAGAATGCGGCAACGCCTGCGGATCTGGAGCGCGCTGAGGCTGCTGCACGGAGTGCCGTTGCGGCTTTGTCGCTGTTGCAGCTTCAGATCGCGCGGAGTATTGTGCGCGCTCCGTTCTCCGGCGTGGTCGGGCAGCGCTTCGTGAGCGTCGGCGACTACGTCACGACCGCGACGCCTCTCCTCACCCTTCAGACCGTTGATCCGCAGCGGGCCGTGATCGAAGTGCCTGAGCGGCACGCGGTGCGCCTGCATCTCGGGCAGACCGTGGACTTCACAGTTGCGGCCGACTCCGCAAAGACCTTCGTTGCGCGCGTGGATTTCATCGATCCGGTAGTCGAGCGAGCCAACCGAACGATCATGGTG
>JAHFCS010000247.1 GCA_023249395.1 Gemmatimonadota bacterium | reverse complement strand
TGGCGGTCGAGGTTCTGACCACCGAGCTCGCCGGCGTCAACGATCTCCAGAAGCCCGACGCCGGGCAGCGGCTCGTCGAAGCGCTCAAGCTCGCAAACCGCACGGTGTATCAGCGCACGACACGTGAGCTGGAGAAATCGGGGATGGGGAGCACCGCTTCCGCGCTTCTGATCTCGGATACTCATTACCTGATCGGACACGTTGGAGACTCGCGAGTCTACCTCGTGCGGAACGGCGAGATGCAGCAGCTCACCCGCGACCATTCGCTGGTGCAGGAGCAGGTGGACGCCGGGCTGATCACGGCCGAGCAGGCGAGGCATCACCCTCAGAGCAATGTCATCACCTGCTGCATCGGCATGTCCGGCGACATCGAGCCCGATGTGCTCGCCGGAGAGACCCAGGTCGGCGACGTGTTTCTTCTCGCCAGTGACGGCCTCACCGGAATGGTGGACGATCGCAGGCTGTTCCAGCTTCTCGCGTCGCGCGCGTCGCCCGAGCGGATCGTGAACGCCATGATCTCCGACGCGAACAACAACGGCGGCATCGACAACATCACGGCGATTGTCGTCAAGGTGATCACAGCGGACACGCGCTTCCAGACCGGCGAAATCACTCCCGTCCCCCAGGCGCGGCATGGGTGAAACGCCGGACACCGTCGCCGGCGTAGCCGAGCTCTACCTCGGGAATATTCTGTTCGCGCTGGAGCTCGCGGCACTCAACATGGACGAGCACCAGAAGCCGGCGGACGCGGCATTCTACCGCGGCATAGCGCGAAAGCTCGCCGAGGCGAAGGGCCGGGAAACAATGCCCGACAACCAGTAGGAGACACCGATGGCCACCGCAACACTTCCAACCACCGAGCAACACACCGACACGTTCCCGATCAACGGGACCGATCACATCGAATTCTACGTGGGCAACGCCAGGCAGGCGGCCCATTTTTACCGAGGTGCCTTCGGGTTCGAGCTCGTCGCCTACCGCGGTCCCGAAACGGGGACGCGCGACCGCGCGAGCTACCTCCTTCAACAGGACAAGATTCGCCTGATTCTGACGACACCAATCAGGTCCGACGGAGAGATTGCCGATCACATCGGCCGGCACGGCGATGGAGTGAAGGACATCGCTCTCTGGGTGGACGACGCGAGAACGGCGTTCCGGCTCGCGGTGGAGCGGGGCGCAAAGCCGGCGCGCGAGCCCGTGGTGATGAAGGACGAGCATGGCGAGATAGTCACCGCTGCCATTCACACCTACGGCGACACGATCCACAGCCTGGTCGAGCGAAAGAACTATAGCGGCGTTCTCATGCCGGGCTTCGAGCCCAAGGAGTCGGTCTACAAGCCGGCGCCCGTCGGGCTCAAGTATGTGGACCACTGTGTCGGCAACGTCGAGCTTGGCGCCATGAACAAGTGGGTGAGGTTCTACGCCGACGTGCTTGGCTTCAGCCAGATCATCTCGTTCGACGACAAGGCGATCTCCACCGAGTACTCGGCGCTGATGTCGAAAGTGATGGCGAATGGCAACGGACGGATCAAGTTCCCGATCAATGAGCCGGCCGAGGGCAAGAAGAGATCGCAGATCGACGAGTATCTCGAGTTCTACAATGGACCGGGAGTGCAGCACATCGCGATGGCGACTGACGACATCATCTCCACGGTGACGCAGCTGCGGGATCGGGGCGTCGAATTCCTGCGTGTTCCCGGTACCTACTACGACACGGTTCTCGATCGCGTCGGCCACATCGATGAGGATCTGACGTCGCTGCGCGAGCTCGGCGTCCTCGTCGATCGCGACGATGAAGGTTATCTCCTTCAGATCTTCACCAAGCCGGTTGAGGACAGGCCGACCGTCTTTTACGAGATCATCGAGCGGAAAGGCGCGAAGAGCTTCGGCGCGGGCAACTTCAAGGCACTGTTCGAGGCGATCGAGAGGGAACAGGCACTCAGAGGGAATCTCTGAAGCATGCCCCACTATCACACACTTGGCACGATTCCGCGGAAGCGGCACATCGTGTTCCGGAAGCCCGATGGCGGTCTGTACGCCGAGGAGCTGATGGGGCACGAAGGATTTCACGGGACGTCGTCGCTGCTCTATCACATCTATCCGCCGACGACGGTGAAGTCGGTGCGCCGCGTGAAGGAGATCGAGTACGAGCCTGACGCCGACCAGGCGCTGCGTCACCGCCATTTTCTGACGTCGAGGGTCAAGCCGGGGGGAAGTCCCACTCTCGACCGGATCCCGCTGCTGTTCAATCAGGATATCGCGATGCTGTACGTCGAGCCCAACCGCAACGACGAGCATTTCTACAGGAATGCGCAGGGAGACGAGCTGGTCTACGTCAGCAAAGGGAGCGGCGTTCTCGATACGGTCTATGGAAGTCTCGAGTACGGCGAAGGCGACTATCTCGTAATTCATCGCGGCATCCTGCATCAGTACCGGATGAAGCTGGACGGCGAGCAGACAAAGCTGCTGATCATGGAGAGTCGCGGTCATGTCCGGTATCCGACGCGTTACAGGAACGACTTCGGCCAGCTCATCGAGGGAGCGCCATATTCGGAGCGTGATATCAGGGGCCCGCTCGAGCTCGTACCGCACGACGAGAAGGGGGATTTCCCGCTCTACGTGAAGCAGTACAACGGAATCAACGAACTGGTGCTCGACCACCACCCATTCGACGTCGTCGGGTGGGACTGATACTTCTATCCGTGGGCGTTCAACATTCGCGACTTCGAGCCGATCGTCGGCAAGGTTCATCAACCGCCGCCGGTTCACCAGACATTTCAGGGGGACGGCTTCGTTGTCTGCTCATTCTGCCCGCGGCCGTACGATTTCCATCCCGAGGCGATACCCGCGCCGTACAACCACAGCAACGTGGACTCCGACGAAGTGCTCTACTATGCGTCGAGCGAGTTCATGAGCCGCAAGGGAATCGAATTCGGGAGCATCACCCATCATCCTGATGGAATTCCGCACGGACCGCATCCTGGCCGCACAGAGGCGAGCATCGGCGCCAAGTACACCGACGAGCTCGCGGTGATGATGGACAGCTTCCGGCCGCTCAAGGTCGCGAAGCAGGCGACGGAAATCGAAGACAAGTCGTACCACAAGTCGTGGCTCGATACGCAGCACGAGCAGTTCAGCCCGCCGACGAGCTAAAGTTTTCTCCGCGTTCTTCGCGTTCTCCGCGGTGCTTACCATTTCAGGGCAGCGATGTGACTGAGCCGATCTGGACCCCCTCGCCGGACCGCATAGCGCAGGCAAACATGTCTGCGTTTTTGCGTTATGTCGGCGGCGAGTCAGGGTGGAGCTACCCGGACCTGTACGCCTGGTCGGTGATGCACCCCGAACAATTCTGGCCGCGCATTTGGTCGTTCTTCGACGTAATCGCCGATGAGCGCGACGGCCGGCGCTGGGACGAAGTCGTCCGGGGTCTCGATCGAATGGCGCCGCCGGATCCGGAGCTCGGCCCGCGATGGTTCCTCGGCGCTCGGCTCAACTTCGCGGAGAATCTGCTCCGATACAGAGACGACCGCGATGCAATCGTCGCGTGGAACGAGAGCGGACGCCAGCGGCGGTTGTCCTTCGCCGAGCTCTACCGCGAGGTGGCGGTCGTCGCGTCGGCGCTCCGAGAGCAGGGAATCAGCGCCGGCGACCGGGTTGCGGGGTTCATGCCGAATGTCCCCGAGGCGATCATCGCAATGCTGGCCGCGGCATCGCTCGGCGCGGTCTGGTCGTCGTGCTCTCCCGATTTCGGCGCTCAGGGAGTTCTCGACCGGTTCGGCCAGATCGAGCCGAAGGTTCTGTTCTGCACCACGCGATATCGCTATGCCGGGAAAGAGATTGAAGTCGGCGATCGTGTCGCCGAGGTTGTGCGAAGAATTCCGGCGATCGAGCGGGTAGTCGTAGTTCCATATGGCGATGGGCAGGCAGACAACGGGGTGATCCCGAAGGCAGAAAGCTGGGAGGACTTCATGTCGGGACGCGGCACGCCGGAGCTCGCATTCGAGCGGCTGCCATTTGATCACCCCCTCTACATCCTCTATTCGTCAGGAACCACCGGACTTCCTAAGTGCATGGTGCACGGCGGGGGCGGAACTCTTCTCCAGCATCTCAAGGAGCACGGGCTACACACTGACCTCAAGCGCGACGATCGGGTGTTCTATTTCACCACCTGCGGCTGGATGATGTGGAACTGGCTCGTGAGCGCGTTGGCAAGCGGATCGACGATCGTGCTCTACGACGGCGCACCGTTCTCTCCCGACAACGCGACCCTTTGGGACATGGCGCAGCAGGAGGGCATCACGGTCTTCGGAACGAGCGCAAAGTACCTGGCAA
>JAHFCS010000246.1 GCA_023249395.1 Gemmatimonadota bacterium | reverse complement strand
CTTGAACATTGAATCCTTCCCCAGGAACGCAATCCGGAGCCCGAGCGATAACAGCGCACCCACACCGACGAAGAAATCCCAGTTCGAGGTATGCGGCGCGACGATCACCACGAACTTCGGGAGGTAGGGAAGGGCTCCCTGGATGCGCCACCCCGACAGCGCGTACGCGCTGCGCCCAAGCCATCGCGATATTGCGTTACCGCGCGCGGGGATGTTCGGAGCGAGGTCGGTCGTCTGCATTCGCGGATTGTAGCGCTCCGGAACGGGAACGGCCACCTCGAGAGGTGGCCGTTCGGAAAATCATCGTTGGTTATCTATCGGGTTCTGGGGTTTCGCCTCGTGAGATTCGCGCAGACGTTCGAGAATGCGCCAGCTCCCTCGGATCGAAGCTTCAATCTGTCCCACGTCATGTATTGCACCGAGCTCGGGTCGGGCAGCGTGCCCTCCTTCACCACGGCGCCTTCGGGACCGTAGAACGACTCGGTGAGACGCTTGATTCGCACCGGCGTGCACTTGATGAGCGCGACCTCGGTCATCTGCGTGTACGGCTTCTTGCTCTCGAGCTTATGGGGCGCTGTGTAATCCCATCGGGTCCGCGTCATGAACGAGCCGTCGCGATTCCGCGTAACGCCGGCAGTATCGAGCGCGACGGTCACTCCCTTGTCCCTGTAGATGATCGGCCATGCCGCCTGCGCTCGAGCGGTCGGCGCAACACCGATCAATGCAAGGGCGGCGAACGCCGCTGGAAAGAACAAACGCTTCATCAATATTCTCCGCAATGAGAGCGCGCCGACGATGGCGCGCTGGATAGTTGAACCCGACCGCGCATGCGCGGTTCCCGGAAGCTCCGAGCCTAGGCCAGTTCCGGGCCACGAGCCCCGGCTGCGGGCGCCGGCGCAGCGGGCAAAGTAAAAATGAACGATGCTCCGTCGCCGGGCTTGCTCTCGACCCAGATCCGGCCCCCGTGAGCCTCCACGATTCCCTTCGCAATCGACAGACCCAGGCCCGTCCCCAGTTTCGCCGTTGATTTGGCCTGCCAATATCGGTCGAACACGTGCGGGAGATGTTCGGGGGGAATCCCGGGCCCGGTGTCGCACACCGCGAACTTCACCTCGTGTCCATCGGTCTCCGCACGGATCGTGATCCGTCCGCCCTTGGGCGTGAACTTGATCGCGTTGCCTGTGAGATTGCCGAATACCTGCAACACCCGGTCGCGGTCGGCGCATACGGTCGCGACGTCTTCTGCGACTTCTCGCTCGACGGTCAGATTCCCCCCCGTAGCCAGCGGCGTCGCCGCGTCCACGGCCTCCTGCACGAGCGATTGCACCTCTACCGTCGCCGGCTCGACAACGAGTCCGCCCGCCTGAATTCGCGCCACGTCGAGCAGATCGCTGATCAGCCGGTTGGCGCGATTAGCCGCCCGCTGAATCACCTCGACCTGCCGGCGCGAGGTGAGCCTGCGGTCCACCGGCGGCGCGATCTCGAGGAGAACGCCCGCCGCCATGCCGATCGTATGCAGCGGATTTCGCAGGTCGTGCGAAACGATCGCCACCAGATCGTCGCGCGCCCGGGTTGCGTCCTGCGCCGCCTTGTAGAGCCACGCGTTCTCCAGCGCCACCGAGCACATCTGCGCCAGCTGCGTGAGAACCGCCTCATCACTGTCGCTGAATCTTCCCTCCTTCTTCCCCCAAAGCTGGATGATGCCCAGTGTCCGGCCATTCCGGCCGACGAGGGGAGCGAAGAGAGTCGTCTGGTCCGCGCTTTCCGCGAAAGGTTTTGTCGCATCCGGCAAGTCTGCGCCAAGCGTGTCGATGCTCGCGCCCTTCATCTCGCGCGTCACGTCGGTCCACGACATGAGTCCCTCTTCTTCGTCTTCGCCCGCGTGCCAGATACTCGCCGCCTGCCCCGGTCTAAGGCTCCGCATCGCGTCCGAAGTCTCCTCCGTCAGCCTCGTCTCCGCCCGCCGCGCGCTCAGAATCCCGCGAGCACTCTCGGTGGCGACCTGAAGCATCGCGTCGGCGGCGAGCGTCGAGTTGATCTCGATCGCCGCTTCCGCGAGCGAGCGAAGCTGTGTCGCATAGCGCTGCAGCTGGCTTAACGCTTCTTCCGCCTTTGCCCGCGCTTCACCGGTTGCGATGCCCGCCACCTCTAAATGATCGTTCGTCGCCGAGAGCTGCGCGGCCATCGCGCGCGATTCACGCAGCTGCTTCTCGAGCTCGCCCGCCTGTTTCTTGAGCTGCTTCGCCTGCCGCTCGATCAGCTCCTTCTGGTCCTGCTGAGCGATCACGTCCCTGCTGATTCCACGGTTCACCAACAGCGACAGGAGGAACGCGATTGCGCTGCCGGCGGCGATGACTGTCACCGCCACCCTTCTGGTCTGGGTCTGAAGCTGAATCCGCCCGGCGAGCTGCATCCTCTCCTCGGACTCGATCTGGCCGAGGATGTTGGTCGCATGGTCCATCACCATCTTCGACTGGCCTGTCGAGATCAGGTCTCTCGCGATCTGATATCCACCTTCCCGGCGGTATCTGACGATCTGAGCGGCGTAGCTGAGCGCGTCTCCGACCACGCTTTCGAGAGTGTCGAGTCGCGTCTGCTGGCGGGGATTGTCGGCAGTGAGGACGCGAAGCTCCGTGAGCGATGCGGCGACCTTGGTCTGAGCACCCTTGTACGGCTCGAGAAAAGCCGTGTCACCAGTCAGGACGAATCCCCGTGCGCCGGTCTCCGCGTCCTTGAGCGCTGAGAGCAGCTTTTCCCTCTCGATGAGGGTGGAGTCGGTGTGAGCGACGAGGCTCGCGGCCCGAGTAGACCTTCCGACGGCGTACCAGGAGGCGCCGCCGACTACCAGCACGAGCAGCGCTGTCGCCAGCCCGGCGGCGATCTTGGCTCGAAGAGAGGTAACGAAGGGGTCGCTCATGACAGATGAGCCCAAGTTACCCGCCGGATGTTATCGCCGCGAGCGACCGCAACTCGGCAGCTCTTACGCGCGTTCCCCGAAGAAGTACCAGAGCACCAACGCAATCAGTGCGATAGCTCCGACGACGACGAGAATCTCAGTCGTGTCCATCAAGCCGCTCCAGCCGAAGCCGGGACCACCGGCGCTCGAAAGCGACGCAGCCGGAGACTGTTGGTGACCACAGACACACTCGAGAGAGACATCGCCGCGCTGGCGATCACCGGAGACAGCAGCCACCCGGTGAGAGGATAGAGCGCGCCGGCGGCGAGCGGAATTCCGATCACGTTGTATACGAACGCCCAGAACAGATTCTGCTTCACGGTGCTGATGGTCGCCCTGGAAAGCGCGATCGCAGTCACGACGCCGCGGAGATCTCCGCGGAGCAGCGTGATGTCGGACGCTTCGATTGCCACGTCGGTGCCCGTTCCGATCGCGATGCCTACATCAGCCTGTGCCAGCGCGGGTGCATCGTTGATGCCGTCGCCTACCATCCCGACAATCCTGTTCTCTGCCTGCAGGCGCTTGATCTCCTCCGTCTTGCCCGCGGGAAGAACCTCAGCCAGAACTCGTGTGATCCCGACGCTCCGCGCAATCGCCTCAGCCGTGCGTCTGTTGTCGCCAGTAATCATGACTACTTCGATTCCCATTTGCTGCATCGCCGCAACGGCAGCGGCCGACTCCGGCTTGGGCTGGTCAGCGACGGCGATGATCCCCGCCATCCTTCCGTCTACTGCGGCGAACATTGGTGTTTTGCCTTCTGCCGCGAGCGCCTCCGCTCGAAACTCGGCACCCTGCATGTCCACGCCCCGATCGCGCATCAAGCCGGAATTGCCGAGCAGGAGATCGACACCGTCCACAACTGCCTCCAGACCCTGGCCGGGCAGTGCGCGAAATCCCGAAACATCCATCAGCGCCACACCGCGCTCTTCGGCGCCCCGCACGATCGCACCAGCGAGGGAGTGTTCACTCTTCCGTTCCGCGCTCGCGATAAGACCAAGCAGTTTGTTTTCCGACAACTTCGACATCGAAACGACGTCGGTCAGCTCGGCTTCGCCCCGAGTGATGGTTCCCGTTTTGTCGAGGACGATCGTGTCGAGCTTGTGTGCGCGCTCGAGGCTCGCCCCGCCCTTGATGAGCACGCCTGCTTCGGCGCCGCGCCCGGTGCCGACCATGATCGCCGTCGGCGTCGCCAGGCCGAGCGCGCAGGGACAGGCGATGATGAGCACGGCGACGAAATTCACAAGGGCCATGGTGAATCGCACGTCGGCCGGGGCGAGAACGAACCACACCGCGAAAGTGGCGATTGCGATGCAGAGGACAACGGGGGTGAATATCCCGCTGATGACGTCGGCCAGCCGGGCAATCGGCGCCTTCGATCCCTGCGCATCCTGCACCATC
>JAHFCS010000245.1:757-4366 GCA_023249395.1 Gemmatimonadota bacterium | reverse complement strand
CGGACATACGATCCGGTGATTCTCGAGGGCCTCGAGGCGACCGTCGAAAAGATCATTCTCAACCACGTCGCAAACTCTCCCCTCGAACCCGGTGTCCAACTGGAGAACGTCAGATCGTCCGCTGGCGCTCGGGGGATGGTTATCGATCGCGCGGTGAGTCGTCTTGTCGAGAGATCGAGAATCGAGATTGACGGCTCGGTGGTTAGGCCGGCCGGCTGGTCACCGCGGCTGAATGAGCGAGAACAGGTCCTGGCGGACTCGATATTGCGTGAGATTTCCTTGAAATCGGACGAGCCACCGGCGGTGAGCGAGCTGGTGGCTTCGCTTGGCGAAGACGCTCCGGCGATGATTCGATATCTGGAGCGGGCCGGAAAGCTGGTGAGGGTTTCAGACGATCGGTACTACTCGCCGGCGGCGGTGGACGTGATGGTAGGTAAGCTTCGTTCGACTCTCGAGCCCAAACGGACCTACAGTCCGGCGGAGCTTCGGGAGGTTCTCGGGGTTTCAAGAAAGTATCTGATTCCGTTTCTCGAATTCTGTGATGTAACAGGGGTTACGGATCGGAGGGCGGAGGGGAGGGTGATCGCAGCGGGGGGAGGAAGACGCAATCGTCCGTAATCCGAAGGGGGACAAGCTCTTCCTTGACACCCCCGGCAGGCAGCCTTACCTTCGCCAAAGCGAACAAACGTACACCTGTATCAGGAGCATCTTTCTAACACTTCCTTTGTCTGCAGTAGGAGAAGTAATGAAACACCTGTGGGGGGCACTTCTAGTGCTAGCCCTCAGCGCTTTCATGCCAAGTCATCTGTCGGCCCAGGGAGGTTCAACCCAAACCGGCGGAGCGCGAGGCGCCGCGTTGGAGCTGGGTCAGAACTATCCGAATCCGTTCAATCCGGAAACGAGGATTCCGTTCACCATCGGCGACGGGCCGGGGTGCACCGATCCAAGTCGCCTGCACCGGGTTAGCCTCAGGATATACAACGTTCTTGCGCAGCCGGTCGCCGTGCCGGTTCTGCAGGGTGGGACCGGGAATGTCGCTGGTGGGGAACCGATCGAGAAGCTGCTCCTGACCTGCAACCAGTACACAGCGTACTGGGACGGCAGGGATCTCCGGACTCAGCAGGAGGTCGCATCGGGAGTTTATCTGTACCGCCTGGAAGTCGATGGAAAGGCGGTGGTGAAAAAAATGCTCGTGTCGAAGTAGCTGGCACCTTCGACCGGCAGCCTGCAAGTTGAACGCGCCTCTTCGGAGGCGCGTTCTTTTTTCCAGACGCCCCGCCGGATTGGCAGAATATCGGGGCACTCACATTGCAGCCTTCCGAGCCATGATCAATCCGGATCGCCTGACGGTCAAGTCCGCGGAAGCGCTCAACGAAGCAGTTTCGGCAGCGCGACAGGCGGGCAACCCAGTCGTTTACGATCTCCATCTTCTGCAGGCGCTGCTCGCCCAGGACGAGGGAATCGTTGTTCCAGTTCTCCAGAAGCTCGGAGTGAGCGTCGCGGCGCTTCGCGCGAAGATCGAGTCCGAGCTCGCGCGCTATCCGCGCCAGGGCGATGCGCAGCCGAATCTCTCGCGCGAGCTCACACAGATCTTCGATCGCGCCGAAAAGGAAGCCAAATCACTCGGCGACGAGTTCGTCTCCACCGAACACCTGCTGCTCGCGCTCGCCGACGTCAAGGGCGCGGAAAGCAAGACGCTACTCAACGCGACAGGGGCGACTCATGGCGCTCTGCTCGAAGCTCTCAAAGCGGTGCGGGGAACACACCGTGTCTCCGACCAGACTCCCGAAAACCAGTACCAGGCGCTCCAGAAATACACTCGCGACCTCACCGACGCGGCGCGAAAAGGAAAGCTCGATCCGGTCATCGGTCGCGACGAGGAAATCCGCCGTGTGATCCAGGTGCTATCGCGTCGCACAAAAAACAACCCTGTTCTGATCGGCGAGCCCGGTGTCGGCAAGACCGCCATCGCCGAGGGACTGGCACAGCGGATGGCGAATGGCGACGTGCCCGAGAGTCTCAAGAACAAGCGGCTGCTAGCCCTCGACCTCGGCGCCTTGATCGCAGGCGCAAAGTTCCGCGGTGAGTTCGAGGAGCGCCTCAAGTCGGTTCTCAAGGAGCTCACCGAGGGAGAGAGCCAGTTCGTCGTTTTCATCGACGAGCTTCACAATCTCGTTGGCGCAGGGAAGGCCGAAGGGTCGATGGACGCGAGCAACATGCTCAAGCCGACGCTCGCTCGCGGAGAGCTGCACGTTGTAGGTGCTACTACGCTCGACGAATACCGGAAACACGTAGAGAAGGACGCCGCGCTCGAGCGCCGCTTCCAGCCTGTTTACGTCGGCGAACCGAGCGTCGAGAGCACGATAGCAATCCTCCGCGGCCTGAAGGAGCGCTACGAAGTACACCATGGCGTCCGCATCACCGATGGCGCGATCGTCGCCGCGGCAACGCTCTCGAATCGCTATATCGGAGACCGATTCCTTCCCGACAAGGCCATCGACCTCGTTGACGAGGCCGCGTCGCGGCTGCGGATCGAGATCGATTCGGTTCCGCTCGAGATCGACGAAGTGGAGCGGCGCATCACCCAGCTCGAGATCGAGCGGCAGGCGCTGCAGAAGGAGCGGGACCCGGCGTCGGTCGAGCGGCGCGGCGCGATCGAGCGTGAGCTGGCCGATCTCAAGGAACAGGCGAACGCGATGCGCACGCAGTGGCAGATGGAAAAGGAAAAGCTTGGCATCGTCGGCAAGATCAAGCAGCAGCTCGAGGAGGCGCGCATGCAGGCGGAACAGGCGACTCGCTCCGGCGACCTCGGCAGGGCGGCCGAGATCACCTACGGAACGATTCCCCAGCTCGACCAGCAGCTGCGAGACATCGAGCAACAGCTCGCCAGCAAGCAGGAGGGCGGACGGCAGTTCCTGAAGGAGGAAGTAGGTGCCGAGGATGTCGCCGAGATCGTGGCCCGGTGGACTGGAATCCCGGTATCGAAGATGATGGAGGGCGAGCGGGAGCGACTCACGCGCCTCGAAGAAGTACTCTCCACCCGTGTCGTCGGACAGGGTGAGGCGGTGCAGGCTGTGTCGAACGCGGTGCGCCGGTCGCGCGCCGGACTTCAGGATCCCAATCGCCCGATCGGCTCCTTCATTTTTCTCGGGCCGACGGGAGTCGGCAAGACGGAGACGGCACGCGCGCTGGCGGAATTCCTTTTCGACGACGAGCAGGCAATGGTTCGTATCGACATGTCGGAGTACATGGAGAAGCACGCCGTCGCGCGGATGATTGGCGCCCCTCCCGGGTACATCGGCTTTGAGGAGGGCGGACAGCTCACCGAAGCAGTGCGCCGGCGTCCGTATTCAGTCGTGCTGTTCGACGAGATCGAGAAGGCGCATCCGGACGTGTTCAACATACTGCTCCAGATTCTCGACGACGGGAGGCTCACCGATTCGCAGGGACGAACGGTGGACTTCCGCAACGCCGTGATCATCATGACGTCGAACATCGGGAGCGCGTTCATTCTTGAGCACGGGACAGAAGACTGGGAGCGAATCGAGACTCAGGTGATGAACTCGCTCCGACAGCATTTCCGGCCCGAGTTCCTCAACCGCGTTGACG
>JAHFCS010000245.1:0-747 GCA_023249395.1 Gemmatimonadota bacterium | reverse complement strand
AAAAGCAGATCGAGCACATAATTGAACTGCAGCTGAAGCGACTCGAGAAGCTGCTGAGCGACCGCAAGCTTCGGATCGAGCTCACGCCCAAGGCCAAGCATTTCCTCGCCAAGCAGGGATACGATCCAGCGCTCGGAGCTCGGCCGCTCAAGCGGGCGATCCAGCGTCTCATTCAGAATCCGCTGGCTCTTGCAGTTCTCGAGGGACGCTTCCTCGAGGGCGACAAAGTGACGGCGGACATCGATGAGCAGGGCGAGCTCGTCTTCACGAATCTCGGTGAAACCGCTCGTCGGGGGACAGACGCGGATGAATCCGGCGATGGTGCATCGCCCAACCGAAAGACGGGGGCAGGCACCGGCGCGGGACGTTAACGGGTGCCGGACTCCACGGTCGGGCTGGTTCCGGATTCTACGCGTGCAGCGATCGACGAGCAGTTCATGCGCAACGCGATTGCGATTGCGCAAGACGCAACGCGCCAGAACGAGGTGCCGATTGGGGCGGTGATCGTGCGACGTGGCTCGATCATCGCGGCTGCCAACAATCGCACAGTGCGCGATCAGGACGCGACTGCCCACGCCGAGATGATCGCAATCAGAGACGCGTCAGCGGAGCTCGACGACTGGCACCTCGACGACTGCACGCTCTACGTGACGCTCGAGCCGTGCGCGATGTGCGCCGGTGCGATCGTGCTCGCGCGGATGTCGCGAGTGGTGTTTGGTGCGTGGGACCCAAAAGCAGGAATGGCGG
>JAHFCS010000244.1 GCA_023249395.1 Gemmatimonadota bacterium | reverse complement strand
GAGAAGATCGGCGAGCTGATCGGCCCCAAGGGCAAGACGATTCGCGGAATCCAGGAAGAGACGGGTGCCGAGCTCACGGTGGACGACGCGGGTCTCGTCACGATCGCAGCTGTCGGTGGCGAAGCGATGGAGCGCGCGCGACAGATGGTGCAGGCGCTTACTGCCGAGCCCATCATCGGCGAGACGTACGAAGGAACTGTCAAGAGCACAACCGCGTTCGGCGCCTTCGTCGAGATCATGCCTGGCACCGAAGGTCTGGTGCACATCTCCGAGCTGAAGCACGGCCGCACCGAGCGGACCGAGGACGTGGTGAAGAAGGGCGACCGGGTGAAGGTCAAGCTTCTCGAGCGCGATGAGCGCGGACGCCTCAGGCTGTCGATGAAGGCTCTCCAGCCAAAGCCCGAAGGTGGCTCAGGCGGCGACGGCTCGGGTGATACGACTGGCGGCGGTGGCTCCAACGGAGGCAGCCGCAGCGGCGAGCCTAGAGCTGAAGCGACCGATGACGGATATGCTCCGTCGGAAGGCGAGGCCCCGGCGGCAGTCGGGCAGCGCGAAGAGCGCCCGCGTCGTCCGCGCGGGGGACGTCCACCGCGAAGTGGCGGAGGTCGCAGCCGGGAGTGACGGTTGTAGCGACGAACGATGTAACGCTTCGGCGGACCGTTTTACCAAACGGCTTGACCGTACTCTCGGAGCATATGCCGGGAGTACGGTCGGTTGCTTTAGGGGCCTGGGTCAGGGCGGCGTCGCTGCACGAGAGTCCCGAGACGATGGGTCTGTCACATCTTCTGGAGCACATGGTGTTCAAGGGCACTGAGCGCCGATCGGCAAAGGAGATCGCGGTTGCGCTCGAGTGCGTTGGCGGATCGCTCGACGCCTACACCTCCCGGGAGCACACGTCGTATCAGGCCAGGGTACTCGACGAACACGTCCAGATCGCCGCTGACGTCCTGGCGGACCTGATCTTCAGGCCCCTCCTCCGGCAGTCGGACCTGGATCTGGAACGGAAGGTCGTTCTCGAAGAGATCAGCACCGTCGAGGATACCCCGGACGACCTGGTCTTCGAGATTCACGGTGCGCAGCTGTGGGGGGAGCATCCGTACGGATACCCGATCCTCGGCACCCGCCAAACGGTTGGGTCGTTTACGACTTCGGATCTCCGCACGCTGCATGAACGTGCCTATCATCCGGAACACGTGGTGGTGGCAGCCTCCGGCAACGTTGAGCACGACGAGCTCATCTCGATCCTGGAGTCGACCGGTTGGTCCGCCGTCCCATCGGGCGGGCAGTCCCGGCTCAGGTCGTTGGCGGCGGTGCCGGCTCTTCCGACTGTCACTCATGTCGAGCGCGATGGAGCCCAGACGCACGTCGTTTTCGGCTCGGCGACGGTGCCGCATGGTGATCTGCGCCGCTACGCGATGGCGCTGGTGAGCACCCTGCTCGGCGGGGGCATGAGCTCCCGGCTGTTCCAACGTGTGCGTGAGGAGCTGGGGCTGGCTTACGCCGTCTACACCTTTCAGTCGTTCCACCACGACGCGGGTGTCCATGGCGTCTATGTCGGGACTGCTCCTGACACAGCGGGTCTCGCGATGGATGCGATATCCGACGAGCTTTCCCGCATCGCGTCCGAGGGAATTCCTGAAGATGAGGTTGCCGCTGGCAAAAACCAGTTAAAGGGCCAGATTACACTCTCGCTCGAAAGTGTTTCCTCGCGCATGTACCGTGCAGCCGGCGTTGAGCTTTACGACGAGGAATTCCGGTCGCTCGATGAAGTGCTTGCGCTTGTGGACTCAATCGATCGTGACAGTGTGCTCGCCGTGTGCCGTGATTTCTTTGCGCCGGAACTTCAAACTGTGGTGAGTCTGGGTCCAGGTGCGGCGCCGCGCGTGATCTGAATTATTCAACGTCAACAACAACTATCGCATGAAGATCGGCGTTCCGAAGGAAATCAAGACGAACGAGAATCGCATTGCGCTCGTTCCTGCCGGTGCGGAAGCGCTCGTTGTCGCCGGCCACGAGGTGCTCATCCAGCAAGGTGCAGGCGAGGGAAGTGGATTTCTCGACGAGGCGTACACGAATGTCGGCGCCAGGATTGCGCCGAATGCCGCTACGGTGTGGCGTGAATCCGAGATGATCATGAAGGTGAAGGAGCCGATCAGGCGCGAGTGGCCGCGAGTGCGGGAAGGCCAGACGATCTTCACCTACTTTCATTTTGCCGCCGATGAGAAGCTGACGCGCGCGCACATCGACAGCGGCGCCGTCTGCATTGCGTACGAGACTGTCGAGCTTCCGAACCGGGAGCTGCCTCTTCTCATCCCGATGTCGGAAGTCGCCGGCCGGATGGCAGTGCAGGAAGGCGCGAAGTATCTCGAGAAGCTTTATGGCGGCCGGGGAGTCTTGCTTGGCGGAGTTCCAGGCGTTCCTCCGGCGAAGGTCGTGATCCTCGGCGGGGGAATCGTCGGTATCAACGCGGCGAAAATGGCCGCCGGCATGGGAGCGAAAGTGACCGTGCTGGATCTGTCGCTCGAGCGCCTTCGCTATCTGTCCGACGTCATGCCCGCGAACGTAACGCTCATCTACTCGAATCGTCATAATATCCTGGAGCAGATCTCGACCGCCGATCTTGTCGTCGGCGCCGTTCTGGTCACCGGCGCGGTAGCACCGCGGCTCGTCCGCCGCGAGGATCTCAAGACGATGCAACCCGGGTCAGTAATCGTGGATGTCGCCATCGACCAGGGCGGTTGCGTGGAGACGATTCACGCGACAACACACGAGAAGCCGACGTACGTGGTGGACGGAGTGATCCACTACGGTGTCGCGAACATGCCGGGCGGAGTTCCGCGCACATCCACGCTCGCGCTCACCAACGCCACGTTCCCTTACGCGTTGAAGCTTGCGAACCTCGGGTGGAAGAAAGCGTGCCGTGAAAGCCTGTCGTTGCGGAAAGGGCTGAACATCATCAACGGACAGGTCGTTTATCCTGCCGTTGCGGAGGCATTCGGCTTGCCACTGAAAAGCGTCGACTCCTATCTGACCTGAGACACCATGCGCTGGCCCTTCTTCAAGTCGGGATCGCTTTTTCCCGCGAATGCGATTGCCGTAGATCTCGGCACCGCCAACACACTGATCTACGTGAAGGGGGAAGGCATCGTCCTCAACGAGCCGTCGGTCGTGGCGCTCGATCGCGAGACGAAGAAGATCAAGGGCGTAGGCCTGGAAGCGAAGCGGATGCTCGGACGCACGCCCGAGGGCATCATCGCCGTCCGGCCGATGAAGGACGGAGTGATCGCGGACTTCGACGTGACCGAGAAGATGCTGCGGTATTTTCTGGCGCTCATCATAGAGAACCACTTCTTCAAGGTGAAGCCGCGAGTGATCGTCTGCGTGCCGTCCGGTATCACCGAAGTGGAGCGGCGCGCAGTTCGTGACTCCGCCCTCGGCGCGGGCGCAAAGGAAGTATTCATGGTAGCGGAGCCGATGGCCGCGGCGATCGGCGTTGGATTACCCGTCGAGACACCGACCGGCAACATGGTGATCGACATCGGCGGAGGCACGACCGAGATAGCGGTCATCGCATTGTCGGGAATCGTGAGCGATACCTCGATCCGTACCGGCGGCGACGAGATCGACGTGGCCATTCTCCAATCGATGCGCAAGAATTACAATCTTCTCATCGGAGAGTCCACAGCCGAACAGGTCAAGATCCAGATCGGGTCGGCGTATCCGGTTGGAGAGGAGCGCGAAATGGAAGTGCGGGGCAGGGATCTCGTGTCGGGAATTCCGAAGAGTGTGCGGATCCATTCCGCCGAGATTCGCGACGCGGTGCAGGAGCCCATCCAGCAGATCGTCGGCGCCGTGCGCCGCGCTCTCGAGATCACGCCGCCGGAGCTCGCAGCCGACATCGTCGACCGGGGAATCGTGATGACAGGTGGCGGAGCGCTGATTCGCGGGCTCGACGTTCTCCTCTCGCAGGAAACGGGTTTGCCCATTCACGTCGATGAGGATCCATTGACCTGTGTCGTTCGCGGCACGGGACGGATCCTCGACGACGAGGAAAAATACTGGTCCGTCCTAGCCACCTGAGGTTGCAGTGGCACGCGCACTACGAAGCAGCAATCGCGTTGATCTGATGGTGCTCGGCGCCTGCGCACTGCTGGCGCTGGTGGCGAGAGGTCTGCCTCCCAACATGCGGGACCCTGTCGCGACCTCGATGCGCCGCACGTTCCTCGCCCCGTTGGTGATGCTCCAGGAGAGAGCCGAAGCGAGCCGGCGGTCCCTGCTGCTTGACCAGCAGCGGACCGCCGTTCGTGACAGCGTTGCGCTCCGCGCGATGACCGTCACCGGTCTCGAAAACGAGAACGACAAGCTCCGCAAGCTGAT
>JAHFCS010000243.1 GCA_023249395.1 Gemmatimonadota bacterium | reverse complement strand
CTATAGTGGCTCATCTCGTCGAAGTCGCTTTCAGAGGAAACAGAAAAGAGTTCTTCCTCTGGGAATATCCCGATCCGCCACCGATGAAGGCCGCGATAATCGTCGATGCCGATCGCGGTGAGGACCTGGGCTACGTCCACTCGCTCGGAGACCTCGCGCAGAAACGCAACGGGGGGTGCGCCCACGGATGCGGCACCGCCGCGCCCGAGCGGAAGGCGCTACGCCTCGCGAGCCAGCGGGATCGCGCGAGCGCCGAGGAACTCGACCGGCAGAACCAGGAAGCGCGGAAGAAGGCGATGGAGCGGGTCCGCGCGAACGGACTTGCGATGAAGCTCTCGGACGCCGAGTGGCAGTGGGACAAGAAGAAGCTCACCTTCTATTTCACCGCTGAGAAGCGCGTCGATTTCAGGAATCTCGTTCGCGACCTCGCATCGATCTTTCGTACCCGCATCGAGCTGAAGCAGATCGGCGTTCGCGACGAGGCGCGCCGCCTCGACGGCGTCGGACGCTGCGGCAGGCGATACTGCTCGGCCTCGTGGCTTCCGGAGCTCAGACCCGTAAACCTCGGAGTCGCGAAGGATCAGCGGTTGTCGCTCAATCCGGCGCAGATCTCGGGCGCCTGCGGCCGGCTCATGTGCTGCCTTCGCTACGAGCACGAGTTCTACGTCCAGAGCCGGAAGCGTTTTCCGAAGGAAGGAAAGCTCCTCGTCACGAGCCGCGGCGAAGAGAAGCTGCTTTCGATCGACATCTTCAACGAGCGGCTTACGCTGCGGTCGGCCGAGGGCGACATGCGCATTGTCGGTCTCGCGGAGTTCAACCGCGAGATGGCGGCGCTGAGAGGAGAAGGCGTCGCGGAAGCGGACGTCGGTGAGCGCAATGGCGGAGTGGAAGGCGAAGAGCTGGAGCCTTCCGAAGCATTCGAGGAGGTCTCCCCGGAGCTGCTGTTCACGGAAGAGTCCACGCCCGCGCTATCGGACGCCGAGAAGGACGAGGCGGCCAGCCGGCGGCGCAGGGGACGGCGCGGGGGCAGGCGTGGTCGCGGAAGCGACTCCGGAGAACGGTGACGCAAGGAAAGTTCTATATCACCACCGCCATTGACTACGCCAATGGCGACCCTCACCTCGGGCATGCGTTCGAGAAAATCGGCGCCGACGCGATAGCCCGCTACCGCCGTCTCTCGGGCGACGACGTCCATTTTCTGATCGGGATGGACGAACACGGCCAGAAAGTCGCGCAGGAGGCCGCCGACCGTGGTATCGGGCCGCAGCAGCTGGTGGACGAGACGGCCGAAAGATTTCAGGAAGTGTGGAGGCGGCTGTCGATCTCACACGACCAGTTCATTCGAACGACGTCAGCCGATCACCACGCAGGCGTTCGCGCTCTCATCGAGGCGATCTTCGCGAACTCTCCCGACGATTTCTACGAGAAAGCATACGAAGGCTGGTACTGCGTTGGGTGTGAATCGTTCAAGCAGGACAATGAAATCATCGATGGCAAGTGCGTGCTGCATCCAACGCGCACTCTGCAATGGGTGGCCGAGAAGAACTGGTTCTTTCGACTCTCTGCTTACGCCGATCGTCTGCGGAAGCTCATCGGCGAGACTGATTTTCTCGGACCGCGAAGTCGCCGCAACGAGATGCTGGCGCTCCTCGATCAGGGGCTGGACGACATCTCGGCGAGTCGTTCCCGTTTCTCGTGGGGGGTGCCCTTCCCGCGCGAGTCGAGCGACGGCGAAACGCAGACCACTTACGTGTGGTTCGACGCGCTTCCCAACTATCTCACCGCGACGGGCTACCCGAACGCCGGCTATCGCGACCGGTGGCCGGCAGATCTTCATGTAATCGGGAAGGACATCACGCGCTTTCACGCCGTCATATGGCCGGCGATGCTGATGTCCGCCGGACTCGAGATTCCCCGCCACGTTTGGGCGCACGGCTTCGTCCTCCTGGCCGGCGACCGCTTCAGCAAATCCGCCGGTGTGCGACTGGACCTCGACGAGGCTATGAGCCGGTTTGGCACAGACGCATTCAGATACTTCCTCCTGAGGGAGGTTCCGTTCGACGCCGACGGAAATTTCTCCTGGCCGCGGTTCGAGGACCGTTACAATTCCGACCTCGCCAACGCTTGGGGAAACCTGGCGAGCCGCACGATATCGATGATCGCGCGATACCGTGGCGGAGTGATTCCGTCAGGCGAGAGAAATGAAATCGACGACGCCGATGCAGCGGACTACGCGGCGTACCACAGGCACATCGACGGCGGACGTGGCTATCTGCTCAGCGAGGCGCTCAAGTCGGTATGGCAGACGGTCATGCGGGCGAACGAGTACGTTGACCGGAAGGCGCCGTGGAAGCTCGCGAAGGACGAGAGTGCCGCGACAGAGCTCGACCATGCACTGGCATCGTTAGCCCGGCAGCTTGTCCGGCAGGCGGTCCATCTTGCGCCGTTCACGCCCGGGAAAGCTCAGGATCTCTGGCAGCAGCTCGGTGGACCGGGATCAGTACACGATCAACGATTCACCGAGCTGGAAAAGATGGATCCGACCGGCTGGCTGGTGACGAAGGAGTCGCCGTTGTTTCCGAAGGAAGCGCCGGGAAAGCCGTCTTAAATGGATACGATGGATGACGCCCGCCACGTGATTGCTGGACGCGGCTACCTTCGCGTGGTGACAGCGATGACGCCGTCCACGTTTCCCGTACCGAATCTTGTCGTCGCCTCCCAGCCGCGATAGAGTCTGATCTCCGCGATCTGAGCCGCCGGGATGAGTCGAAGCGAGCTCAGGCCACCGTACGGCTGATCGTCGACGTAGACACGCGGATCGGAAGATGACGTGCTGCGAAGACTCGTCTGCCCTCGATGAGTCAGGAAGTTCGCGCGCAGCGTCCTGATTGCGTCGTACGCATTGGCGACGTTCGCCTCGACGATTTCGATCTCGGTAATCAACTGCGGTTCGTGGCCGCGCGCAGATGGGGGCGCCGGCGGGCGTGCACACGCCTGAACCGCAAGGTACGCGACCACACCCAGCAAAAGATGTTGCATATGTGCCCCGAATCGATCCCCTCGAAAATGCTGAGTGCGCATCACTCGCGCCAGTGCTGGCGAGCGCGCGCAAACAGCCACCAAGGGGTCAACCCGGTCCGCTTGCCCGCGACGCAAATCAGCCCTACTATGTGCCACCGCCGTAGAGATGACACGGCGTGTCTTGGAAGCTCACGTCTTTTCCGGGGGTGGTTAATGCGAGACTCGATTTCGTCCGGCAGATATCTCTGTCGTAATCCCCACAGCGGAGGTCTGCCGGGCAGGCTCGTAATGCTCGCGACGGCATTCCTCCTGAACCTGGCTCTGGCGGGGGGACTACTCGCGCAGACGGGTTCAGTGTCCGGGACCGTCGTGGGCGCAAACTCTTCGGAACTACTACCGGCACTGTCACCGATGCGAACGGCCGGTTCCGCCTCGGTGGGCTGACCGGCGAGACTGTGACGATCGAGGTGCGCCGGATCGGCTTCCGTCCATTTCGCCAGACCGTGCGAGTCGGCGCGACGGACCTGCGCCTGCCAATGACGGAGCAGTACGTCGCTCTCGACGAAGTCGTCGTCACGGGAACTCCGGGAGGTCAGGCGCGCCGCGAGCTGGGCAACGCGGTGACCACTGTGAATGCAGCAGCCGTCACGGAGCAGGGCACCGTCAACAACGTTCAGCAGCTGTTGAATGGCCGCGCACCGGGAGTGTTCGTCAATCCAGCGACGGGGAATGTCGGAACCGGCGCCAGAATCCGTGTCCGCGGAGCGTCCAGCCTGTCGTTGTCGAATGAGCCCCTGATTTACGTGGATGGCGTTCGCGTCAACGCTCAGGCCGCCTCCGGCCCGGCAAACCAGGCCTTCGGATCGTCGGAGATCTCGCGCATCAACGACATCAATCCCGACGACATCGAGTCGATGGAGGTCATCAAGGGCCCCGCTGCTGCCACGCTTTACGGGACGGAGGCATCAAACGGCGTCATACAGATCATCACGAAGAAGGGGACACAGGGAAGGCCGCGATGGAATTTCTCCACCCGGCAGGGCACCAACTATTTCCAGGATCCCGGCGGACGTTTCCGGATCAATTACTTTCCGATCCCCAAGGTTGGCGGAGCGGCCGGCGCTCTCGATACGGTCTCAATTAATCTCATCGCGATGGAGGATGCGCGGGGGACACCGGTGTTCCAGCATGGGCATATCGGTGAGGCCGATCTTTCGACAAGCGGCGGGTCCCAGCTGTTTCGCTATTACGGTGGTGTCGGGCTCGAGGACTCAAAGGGGATGGAGCCGGTGAACGGCGTCCAGCGCCGCACCGGCCGGCTGAACCTTACAGTGAATCCGAACAAGCAGGTCGAGCTTGG
>JAHFCS010000242.1 GCA_023249395.1 Gemmatimonadota bacterium | reverse complement strand
TTCTCGATGGCGCCGGTTGCGAGCCTCGTTGTGGCGCTGATCGGCGCAATCACGGCCATCTTTGCCGCGACAATCGGACTCAAACAGTGGGACATCAAGAAGGTTCTCGCCTATTCGACCGTGTCGCAACTGGGCTACATGTTCATCGGCGTCGGCGTGGGCGCCTACACGGCCGGACTGTTTCATCTGGTTACGCACTCGTTCTTCAAGGCGCTTCTGTTTCTCGGTGCCGGCTCAGTCATCCACTCGATGCATGCAGCATTTCACAGCACGCACCGGGAGGACGACGCTCAGGACATGCGCAACATGGGCGGCCTCAAGCAGTACTTGCCGATTACCTGGGGTCTGATGTGGATCGCGACTCTCGCGATCTCCGGCATTCCGCCGCTCTCGGGCTTTTTCTCGAAGGATGAGATCCTGGGCGCGGCGTTCTCCCGTGCGTCCGGGTCGGCGCTGGCCGATGCATCACTGTTCGGAATTGCCGGCCGCACATGGCTGTACCTCGTTTACCTGCTGGGACTCGCCGCTGCGTTCCTGACCGCGATCTACATGACGAGGATGATGCTCTACACATTCCATGGGCCAAACCGAACCGGGGATGCCGAGCGAGGGCATTTGCACGAGGCCCCCTGGGTGATGACCGGCCCACTCGTCGTCCTCGGGCTGCTGAGTGCGTTCGGCGGCTGGCTCAATCTTCCCGAGCTCATACCCATCGGCTCGGTGTGGATGCTCGACCGGTGGCTCGAGCCGGTGGTCGGGGCGCCGGCAGCGCGACTGGCGGGTGCAGCTGGTCACGCAGGCGTTTCGGTCGGGATCGAGGAGGCGTTGATCGGATTGGCTGTATTGGTGGGAATCGCCGGTATCGCCTTCGCGTTCCGGCGTCTCAGGCCGGAAACGCTGGTGCCGAAGAACGAGGCGCCGCCCGAGCAGGGATTCGATCTGGTTCTTGCCAACAAGTACTACGTGGACGAAGGCTACGATCGCGCAATCGTAACTCCGACCTACCAGCTGTCGCGTAATCTTCTCTGGCGAGTTATCGACGATGGGCTGATCGATGGATTCTTCGTCAATGGCAGCGCTGCCGTGGCTCGCGCGTTCGGCTGGGTAGGATCGCGTGTGCAGAGCGGAGCCGTGGGCACCTACGCATGGGTGCTCGTGATCGGTGTCCTGGCAGTCCTCGGCGCCGTCACTCTCCGTTGAGAATCTGATGGCTTCCTTCCTCGATTCAATCGGCTTCAACGGATGGGTTCTTCCGGCGCTGCTCATCATTCCGATGGTCGGTGCAGCCCTTCTCGTCGCGCTGTCGCCGAGGGCGACAGATCCAGCGCGGCTGGAGTCCGCCAATCGGACAGCGCGGATCATAGCTCTCTGGTTCTGCATCATCGAGTTCGTCGTGTCGGCCGGCCTCTGGTGGTCGTTCGACCCGGCGCTGGCGGGTTGGCAGGCGGCGGTGGACATCCCCTGGATTCCGACCTGGGGAATACGATTCACGCTGGGCCTCGATGGCATTGCGCTGATGATGGTGCTGCTGACGACCTTCATCATGCCGCTCACGGTTCTCGGGAGCTGGACGAGCGTCAAAGTGAAGGTTCATGCCTTCTTCGCTCTCATGCTCGTGCTGACGAGCGGAATGCTCGGCGTGTTCCTCGCCCGCGATCTCTTCCTCTTCTACGTGATGTGGGAAGTGATGCTGATACCGATGTACTTCATCATCGGTGTGTGGGGAGGGGAACGACGGATCTACGCAAGCATCAAGTTCTTCATCTATACGATGCTGCCGTCGTTGTTGATGCTCGTCGCCATTCTTTACCTCGGAGTGCACGCCGGGACGCCGGGTACCCCCGATTTCAGCTATGACAATCTGGTCGCTCATCCGACGCTCACACCCCGGGTGGCGCTGTGGCTCTTCGCGGCGTTCTTCCTCGCGTTTGCGGTGAAGGTCCCGATGTTTCCGTTCCATACGTGGCTTCCCGACGCGCATGTCGAAGCGCCGACCGGAGGTTCCGTCATCCTCGCGGCAATCATGCTGAAGATGGGGACGTTTGGTTTCCTGCGCTTTGCCTTGCCGCTCTTTCCCGGTGCGGCGATGAACCCGACGGTCCGCGCGGTGATCGTGACGCTGGCCGTGATTGGAATCGTGTATGGCGCGCTGGTGGCGATGGTGCAGCCCGACTTCAAGAAGCTCGTCGCCTATTCCTCAGTGAGCCACCTCGGGTTCGTGATGCTCGGGATTTTCGCCCTCACGCTCCAGAGCGTGCAGGGCGCCCTGATGGTGATGATCAGTCACGGCATCTCGACCGGCGGGCTGTTCCTTCTCGTCGGGATGATATATGAGCGGCGCCACACGCGTGCGATCGAAGCCTACGGTGGCATCGCACGAGTGGTGCCGGTATTCGCGGCGGTGCTGACGATCGTTTCTCTCAGCAGCATCGGGCTGCCTGGAACCAACGGCTTCATCGGCGAGTTCCTCGTTCTCGTCGGAGCGTTCAAGCCGTACCCGGTGCTGACGACGATCGCGACCACGGGCGTGATCTTCGCCGCTGGGTACCTGCTCTGGGCGATCCAGCGAGTCCTTTTCAACCCGCTCGACAAGCGTGAGAACGAACACATTCCGGACCTCAACTGGCGCGAGATCGCGATCGTGACACCGCTCATCGCAGCGATCATCTGGATGGGAGTTTATCCCGCTCCGGTTCTCCGGAGAATGGAGCCGGCGGCCACCAAGCTCGTGGCCCATGTGCGTAATGCCGCGGCTCCCGCGGCCATCGCGGCAGCGACCGTGGCGATGAATGCGGCGGCGCGCCGATGACACTTGATCTCGCCGTACCAGCTCAGCTCATGACCGCCCTGGGTCCCGACCTGCTGCTGATGGGCGGAGCCATGCTGCTGCTTCTCTGGTCAGCGTGGCGGCCCGAGAGCGAAGCGCATCAGAGACAGATCGGAATCGCGAGCATCATCCTTTGCGTGTCGGTGGCAGTGGCCATCGGATACTACATGGCCAAGGGTGATTCGGTCGGGACCGGCGTAATCGCGATGGACAACTTCCGCTGGAGCGCCGACCTGGTCTTCCTGCTGGCGACCGTCGGCACTATCGCGCTGTCGATGGACTACAACGGCAGACAGGGCATCACCCCAGGAGAATCGCACGTCCTCCTCCTGTTCGCGACTTCCGGGATGATGACGCTGGCCGCAGCTCGCGATCTCATGATCGTGTTCCTTGGGATCGAGATCATGTCGGTGGCGGTTTACGTTCTCGCGGGACTCAACAGGCGGAGCGAACGCTCGGCCGAAGGGGCGATCAAATACTTCCTCCTCGGCGCATTCTCGACAGCGTTTCTGTTGTACGGAATCGCGCTCGTCTACGGTGCCACAGGAACCACGAATCTGGCGACCATCGGATTGCGAGTGCACGATCTCGGACTGACGAGTAACCCACTTCTCATCGTTGGCATAGCGCTGCTTCTCGTCGGCTTCGGCTTCAAGGTTGCCGCTGTGCCGTTCCACATGTGGGCGCCGGACGTCTATGAAGGCGCGCCGACACCGATCACGGCATACATGGCGGCAGCGGTCAAGGCCGCTGCGTTCGCCGGATTCCTCCGCGTGTGGCTCGAGGCATTTCCCGCCGTCGCCGATCGCTGGCACGGGCCCGTGTGGTGGCTCGCCGCGATAACGATGATCGTCGGAAACCTCGTCGCGCTCTCCCAGAAGAACATCAAGAGAATGCTCGCTTACTCGAGCATCGCGCACGCCGGCTACATAATGGTTGCGGTCGCGATTGGAACGCCTGCAGCTGCGTCGGCGTTCATGTTCTATCTCTTCGCCTACACGCTCGCCACGCTCGGCGCATTCGGCGTCATCGTTGCGCAGGGAGAGACGGCGGAATCTCACCTCGACATCAGCGACTACTCCGGTCTCTGGTCCGTGCAGCCCCGGCTCGCGGTCGCGATGGCGGTATTCATGCTCGCTCTACTCGGATTCCCGATTTTCGGCGGGATCGGCTTCCTGGCCAAGTACTGGATCATCCAGTCGGCGCTTCAGGCCCCGAATCCCCAGACGAAGCTGGCGATCATACTCGTCGTCACCAGCGTAGTGTCGGCGGGCTATTACCTGTACGTGGTGATGGTGATGTTCATGCGGCCGCGGAACGCCGATGCACCCGTCTCACCGCGGGCGGGAGGCTGGACCAGGTTCGTCGTCGCCGCCGCCGCGGTGCTCATCATCGTGCTGGGCGTCCTGCCGAACACGGTTCTTCGCTGGACGCTGGCGAGCCTGCCGTCGATCGCGACGTACGGCAGGGCTCCGTGAGCGCGGCTCTCTCGCGGGAAATCTTCCGCGAGTACGACATTCGTGGCGTGGCGGGGAAGGATCTCACGCCCGAAGT
>JAHFCS010000012.1 GCA_023249395.1 Gemmatimonadota bacterium | reverse complement strand
AATTTCCGGTTCAATGATTCGCCGCTTTTCATGCTGAACAATCTCGAGGAGATCGGCCGGCCGGTCCGCCTGGCGGGAACCGAGGCGGGCGGCGCGGTTGTCGTTCCGCCGATCAAGGTCAGGGACTTTACCTTTACAAGCTTGTCGGACGCGGTGTAATCTGCGACCGGCGGCGCGGGAGCGAGTGGAGAGGCGCGCCAGGCGATCCGATCAACGACGACAGGAGGAGGCACTTTGAGCGCGTCCCATAGCATGCTCACCGCCGGCGACGGCAGGTATCGCGATTACGGAATCACCCTTTTCAGAGTGATCCTCGGCGTCGTGTTCTTCATGCACGGCCACCTCAAATTCTTCGGCATGGGGATAACAGGCACGACCGGCTTTTTCACGATGCTCGGCGTTCCGCTGCCGGGGCTGATGGCGTGGATCATCCCCATTCTCGAAATGCTCGGTGGATTGTCGCTCATTCTTGGAATCTTTACCCCAATCGGCCTCGCGCTCGCGGCGGACATGACCGGCGCGATTCTGTTCGCAAAGCGTGGAGGAGGATTCTTCGCACCGAAAGGTTTCGAGCTCGAGCTGACACTACTCGTGGGCTCACTCGCCATCGTGCTTACCGGGCCTGGAGCGTTTGCGTTGCGTAATGTGATCAAAGGCAGACGAGCAGCAGGCGGAAACTGAGCAGCCGAACGAGCCGACAACAGAAGTCAGTCAAGTGAGCGAAGGTCGCCGCAGGCCGGCGGCCTTGCCGCTGGTGCTGACTGCTATTGTCCTCATCTCGGGAATCTTTCCGCTCTCTCCATTGCGCGACGGAGTAACGGGCAAGGACGCCGAAGGCGTCGCTCTCCTCGTTCCCACGCTGTATGTGTTGCTCTCGCCGCTTTCCCGGGCGCTCGACGCGATCGGCCTTCTCTCGATCGGGCAACATGTAGCGCTGGTAGTCTGGGTGATTGGAACGTCTGCGCTGGTGTCGCTCGCTCGCGGTCGCACACGCCGCGCTCTCTCAGCGGCCGCGATCTCGTTTGTGGTCCTGCTGGCGGTGTACTCGTTAGCGATAGTGATGCCACGGCCAATGGCATCGCTTGCCGTGAGCGATCCGGATCTGTTGCGCGTTGATTTTCACAGTCACACGAATGCATCGGGCGATGCGCGTCGCGCATTCAGCGCCGAACAGAATCGCTCCTGGCATCGCGCCGGCGGATTCGACGCCGCGTACATCTCCGACCATCGCTCGTTTGCGGGAGCAGTTGCCGCGCGGAGACGAAATCCCAAACGAGCCGGCGACGGCACCGTTCTTCTCAGCGCATACGAAGGTCGCTACCTCGGAACGTTCGAGATTTTTCTGAGCCTCGACCGTGCCGACAGCGCCGTTCTCATCAATTCCCGCCGTCATCTTCTCGACGGCAGACTTCTGTCAGGCCGCGTTCCGGTGAGCGTCGTTGCGCTGCCGAGCCCACTGTTCGATGTGCAGGCAGTAGCGCGCGATGGTCCGCCGAGGCTCGGCGGAATCGAGCTCATCGATGGCTCGCCGCGGGGTTTGGGTCAGCACGACCGCGATGGAGCAGTGATCATTCGCCGGGCGGACTCGCTCGGCCTCGCATTGGTCGTGGGGACGAACAATCATGGATGGGGACGCGTCGTTCCCGCCTGGACGTTATTGAAAATTCCTGGTTGGCGGCTACTTGCTCCCGATTCGCTTGCAGCTCGAATCGAAGGGACCATTCGCACCGGGCCGCGGACAGTTCGAGTCATCGAGCGTCGTCGTCCTGTCTCGCCGACTCTCGTCGGACTTGCGCTGTCGCCACCGATCGTCGCGTGGCAGACGCTGACCGCGCTGACAACGGGTGAGCGTTTGGCGTGGCTTGTATGGCTCTGGGTCATCACGTTGGCGACAGCCCGCGGAGCGGCGTATTCCCGGTACACCATCGAATCTTTGAACCATTTGCGCACGTAGGATGTCCTAGTCGCTAGGCCACCCACTTCCGCCATTGTTTCACCCGGAACAGCGCAATGATTTCAACGATCGCACTCCTCGGACTCTCGCTGAGTCTTCAAACGCCGGTGCTTGCTCAGACCATTAAGCCGGTGCACGGGACCACTCCTGCGCGGATCGCGGTGCCGTCGGCTACAGGCGCTGTCGCAACACGCGCGACCGTCGCACCTGCCATCGACGGGAAGGACGACGACCAGGTCTGGGCTACAGCTCCAGCCGTCACGGGCTTCAAGCAGTGGCGGCCCATAGAGGGTAAAGAGCCGCGGTTCAAGACTGAAGCGAAAGTGGCTTACGATGCCGCGAATCTCTACGTCTTCGTCCGCGCGTTCGACCCGCACCCCGACAGCATCATTCGTCTCCTGGAGCGGCGCGACACATTTACCAGCTCGGACATGATCTGGGTCTTCATCGACTCTTACCACGACCGCCGCACCGGCTATGAGTTCGGCGTCAACGCAGCCGGAGTGAAGATCGACCAGGCCGTTTATGACGGAGGCAACGAGGACGGTGCGTGGGACGCTGTATGGGACGTCGCGACGCGGATCGATTCGCTGGGTTGGACCGCCGAATTTCGGATCCCGTTTTCGCAGATGCGCTACGGCAGCGAGCGATCGCACACGTTCGGATTCACCATCGATCGGGACATCTACCGGTACCAGGAGCGTGTGAGCTGGCCGATGTTCAGTCAGGCGAAGCCCGATATGGTGTCGCAGCTCGGTTCACTCGAGGGCCTGAACGAACTGGAGGCGCCACGCAAGCTGGAGGCGCTGCCGTACGTCGTCAGCAAGAGTGCGTCGCAGATCGTCAACAACCGGTATACCCAGCGCACCACTCTGACCGCAGGCGGCGACCTGAAATATCGCGTCGCGCCGAATGTGACGCTCGACGCTACAGTGAATCCCGATTTCGGCCAGGTCGAGTCCGATCCCGCGGTCCTCAATCTCTCGGCGTACGAATCATTCTTCGATGAGCGCAGGCCTTTTTTCGTAGCCGGGCGCGGATTGTTCCGCTTCGACGTGAATTGCAACAACGTCAACTGCAACGGCGAAGGCCTCTACTACAGCCGCAGAATCGGCCGGACGCCTGACCTGGCCGGTATTTACGGCGACACGGTCCCGTTGCAGCCAACGACGATCATCGGAGCCGCCAAACTGCTTGGACGTTTTCCAAATGGGCTGACCTTCGGCATTCTGGACGCAACCACGGAGCATGTGTCAGGCGCGGGCGACAAGACCTTCGAGCCACTCACGAACTTCGGTGTTGCCCGCGTGCGGCAGGATATCCGGAACGGCAACAGCAGTGTCGGCGCGATGTTCACCGCCGTCAACCGCAGTCTGGACCAATGGTCCTCACCGTATCTCGCAGGAAACGCCTACGCCGGCGCAATCGACTTCCGGCATCGTTTACTCGGCAACAACTATGAGATTTCGGGATCGCTGGACCAGAGCCGCGTCCACGGTAGCGCCGCATCGATACTTGGGCTTCAGCGCGACGCTGTGCACTACTACCAGCGCCCCGATGCAGGGTTGCCGCTGGATTCGACCCGGACAGTGCTCAACGGTGACGCTGAGGAGCTCAAATTCGGCAAGGTCGGCGGACAGCATCTGATGTTCGAGTCCTCGTACCAACGGCGCTCACCCGGCTTCGAGGTGAACGACATCGGTTTTCTTCGGCGGGCTGACCAGCAGTCCTGGAACACATGGGTGGGCTTCTTCGATCGGAACCAGCGCGCCTTCTACAATCGTTTCCAATGGAATAACAACTGGTGGCAGTACTGGACCGCCGGGGGACTGCCCCTGGAAGCGGCGTACAACACCAATACTCATCTCACGTTCAAGAACAACTGGTCGATCCACGCTGGCGGCACCGTCGGCCAGCTCGGCACAACGTTCGACGATCGCGCAGCGCGGGGCGGCCCTGCGATCCGTCAGGACAGCTACATAGCTCCGTGGATGGGGATCAACGGCGACGATCGGCGCTCGGTCGTGCCGATGCTCTGGGTCAATTACGTCCGCGGGAACGCCGGCCGCAACCGGTCCTTGAATCTGAGTCCGGAAGTCGACTACAAGCTCGGCGGTCAATTCAGCTCCGCGTTTTCGGTGAACTGGAGTCATGACATCAATGACCACCAATGGTTCGGCAACTTCACCGATAGCGACGGCCAGAAACACTATACCTTCGCGCATCTCGACCAGAAGACGACCTCCGCGACGGTGCGCCTCAACTACACTTTCAGTCCCGCCGTGTCGCTCCAGATATACGCCCAGCCATTCATCTCCAAAGGCTCGTACAGCAGCGTGCGACAGTTATCCACCAATCCGCGGGCGGCCGCATACGACGACCGCTATGCGGCGTACGACAATCCCGCCGTCACGAGCGATCCCGGCGGATTCAACTTCAAGCAATTTCAGTCCAACGTTGTCTTCCGTTGGGAGTATCTCCCCGGATCCACCCTGTTCCTAGTCTGGAACGAAGGGCGTCAGGGATTCGCACCGGCTGAGGGCGTCGAAGGATTTGGGGGCGATGTCCGTGGTCTGGCCCGTCTCCACCCGGCGAACACATTTCTCGTGAAAATGTCGTACTGGCTGAATCGCTGAGAGCGCAGGGCACGCTGTCCGTCACGTTCCGCCGGCAGCCGCTCCTCTGACCTGCGGCTTGCGGCGGCAAATGTCTCGTATATGTTGCTTTGTCCGCGCGGCACCGGGGTGTACCCGGTCGCCTCCACCACGCGGCCCATCGCACAATGGGCTTCATCTATGAGACGCTTCCTATCAGGCGGCACGCTGTTGCTGTTGTCAACGGTAACGTTTTCACTGCAGGCACAATCAGGATCGGCGCCCCCACCGCCCCCGAATATCCTCCAGATTGGGCGCGAAGAAGTGAAAGTGGGACGCCGGGCGGAGCACGCCGCATTCGAGGCCGGCTGGCCGGCAGTGTTCTCGAAGTACAAATATCCCACCAACTACCTGGCGATGACGTCCACAACGGGACCGAACGAGGCGTGGTACGTGACTCCGTATCCGTCTCTCTCGGCAATGGAGAAGGACAACGACATGTCCAACTCGAACGCCGCAATGACCGCGGAGCTTGGGAAACTGTCGAAGGGTGATGCCGAATTCATCAACAACAACACCAGCATGGTGGCACGGCTCGTTCCCGGAATGACGTATGGCGGTCCGATGTCGATTCCGAACATGCGCTACTTCGAAGTGGTGACATGGCGCGTTCGCCCCGGTCACGACTCGGACTTCATGAAGGCTGCATCGATGTACCGTGACGCCAACGCGAAAGCGAAAATTGACCAGCCTTGGGTGATGTATCGCGTCGTGAGTGGGGCTCCTTCAGGCACCTACATGGTATGGATACCGATGAGCTCATTGTCGGTAATGGATGCCGGACCGGCTCAAGGCAAGGCGTGGACCGACGCCGCGGGAGACGAGGCGCTCCAGACGATGGGCAAACTGGTGAGCGATGGAGTTGTTTCCTCCAGCTCGCAGATTTTCGAGTTCAGCCCGAAGATGAGCTACGTGTCCAAAGAGTGGAAGGCGGCAAACCCCTCCTTCTGGAAGTAGCTGACGCAGGGAGTCGAGATTGCCAGGCTGGCTTCATCTATCACGACTAGTCACGCGCCCGGAGGGGCTCGAACCCCCAACCTTCTGATCCGAAGTCAGAAGCTCTATCCAATTGAGCTACGGGCGCTGCTCTAATTCTAACCTACTGCCGGCATGGCTCCACCGGCGTGGGTTTCAGGCCGATGTAGTGCCTCCGCTCAGTCGTAAGGGGCTAGCCGTCAAGAGCGTTCAGCGGTACTTGCACTAGTTACGCGCGACAGATTCACCTTACTTGCCAGCGATGCCATCGAGCACGCGCTTCCG
The DNA here is from genome assembly GCA_023249395.1 of Gemmatimonadota bacterium. Classification (GTDB taxonomy): domain Bacteria; phylum Gemmatimonadota; class Gemmatimonadetes; order Gemmatimonadales; family Gemmatimonadaceae; genus UBA4720. The sequence goes on along the minus strand of JAHFCS010000012.1, from coordinate 9,804 downwards.
GGTCACGGCGGCAGCCGCCGTTCTGATAGCGATCGCATTTGCGATCTTCGCCGTCTACCGGATTCGGCAACAGGCAAGCCAGTCCGCCGGAGCTCAGCGCCCCGAGTTCGTCGGCGCAAAGGCGTGCGCCTCGTGCCACGCCGGCGAGTACGCGGCCTGGATATCGTCGCAGCACGCTGTCGCCATGGAGGACGCCACGCAGGGCGCCGTGCTCGGTCGGTTCGATAGCGCGCACTTCACGAGCGGCGCCGTCACGTCGACATTCTTCCGCCGCGGCGATAGCTACTTCGTCAACACCGACGGCGAAGACGGCGCCGTGCACGATTACCAGATCCGCTGGACGTTCGGCGTCTATCCGCTCCAGCAGTACCTCGTTGATCTCACCGGCGGGCGCGTGCAGGCGCTCACCGTCGCCTGGGACGCTCGCCCCGCCGTCCAGGGTGGGCAGCGCTGGTTCTCGCTCACGCCCGGTCGCGGCGCCGAACCGCAGGATCCGCTTCACTGGACGGGGCGCCGATACAACTGGAATCACATGTGCGCCGACTGTCATTCAACGGCGGTCCGAAAGAACTACGACGAGCGCACCGATCAATTCCGCACGTCGTTCGCCGAAATCAATGTGGCGTGCGAAGCGTGTCATGGTCCTGGCTCGCGGCACACGAGGTGGGGGCGCTATCCCGCGTGGCTGCGCCAAATCGTCTGGCACGACGATGGACTGCAAGCTCAGCTCACCGAGCGCCGCGGCGTGTATTGGGCGACCGATCCGGCGTCGGGAATCCCCCATCGCAGCGTGCCGCGTCGCGCCGATCACGAGATCGAGATGTGTGCCCAGTGTCACGGCCGCCGCGTGCACATCGCCGATGGCTATACGGCCGGCGCTCATTTCCTCGACTACTACATCCCGCTCATCACGCCGGGCCTCTACTATCCGGACGGCCAGCAGAAGGACGAGGAGGTCTACAACTACGGCTCATTTCTGCAGAGCAAGATGTACGCAGCCGGCGTCACGTGTTCCGATTGTCACGATCCACACACGGCGAAATTGCGCATCACCGGCAATCAGCTCTGCATGCAGTGCCACCTTGCGGCGAAGTACGACACTTCCGCGCACCATCATCACCTCGCGGCCGGTCCCGGCGCAGCCTGCGTGTCCTGTCATATGCCCGCAACCACGTACATGCTGGTCGATCCGCGTCACGATCACAGCATCCGCGTCCCGCGGCCGGATCTCACTGTGGCCATCGATGTGCCCAACGCCTGCAACATGTGCCACACAAATCGCGACGCGCGCTGGGCCGCTGCGCAGATCCACGTGTGGTATCCGACTCCGCTGCCGGGATTTCAGCGCTTCGCCGAGGCGTTCGCGGCCGACGATCGACACGACTCGAGCGCGATCGGCGCGCTCGCCCGTGTGGCGAACGACTCCACCGAGCCATGGTTCGTGCGCGCCTCCGCGCTGAGCCGGCTCGCCGGGCACCCGGGCTCGGTCGCGCTCCAGGCGGCGCGCGCGTGGGCGCACGACAGCCGGCCACTCGTTCGCCTCGCGGCGCTACAGATCGCCGAGGGCTTCGGCGCTCCCGAGCGGCTGGAGGTTGGCCTGCCGATGCTCTCCGACAGCAATCGCGCCGTGCGCCAGGGCGCGGCCTGGGTTCTTGCGGCGATTGCTGATTCACTGAAGAGCGCCGATCAGCGGCGCGCATTCGATGCCGCCGCCGCGGAATTCGTCGCGAGCCAGCGCTACAACGCCGATCAGGCGGGTGATCGCCTCGTGCTCGGCGTTTTTTTCGCGCAGCGCCGCCAGCTCGATCTGGCGGAGGCGGAGTTCCGTGCGGCGCTGCGGCTGGATCCGCGAATGTCCGAGGCGGAAGCCGCGCTTGCGGCGATCCAGAGGGACCGGGGCAGCGGCCAAGGGCCCGTTTCTCGATGATCTCCCGCCTGACTGGTGACAGGTTCCGCACAACCCGCCATTTCAGCGGGTTGTGCGGAGGAAGTCGCCCCGCTGCGGTCGCTTACCTCGGCAGCGGTACCCCTCGGCACGGCCGACGGCACTGCCATCGGCGAAAACGATGACGAGACCAGCAACGTCGACAGTACCAACTCCGCGATCAAGGCGCTTCTTCCGCCCGGCACATATGTGTTAGGCGCAAGCTCGTTCGATGCGGCGATCACAGGTGACTACTCGATATCATCGGGCACGACGTCAACCGCGGGTCGGCAACTGCGAGGTAGTGTCCGTAGTGAAGAATGTCTCGACCACCCAGAACATCGAGACCACCGACTGCGTCGCGGGTCAGTCGCCGAACACCAGCTACGCCGACGTGTTCTTCATTCTTCTGAAAGCCGGCCAGTCAGTGACAATATCCATGTCGTCGACGGCGGTCGATTCCTTCCTCAATCTCGTGCGACTCGACGAGGTCCTTGTGGGTTCCAACGATAACAAGGACACAACCGGAGCCAAGGACGCGCAGCTAGTGTACACTGCGACGACGACCAACTACTACGCGATCTTCGCGGGGACAAAAGGGTTGCCGCAGACCGGCGCCTACACACTTGAGATTCAAGAGGACCGCCGATGATCGCTCCGGCCCCAAGCTCGGTGAGCCGGATCAGGAAGACTCCGGCCCACCGATAAAACTATCCTACCTCGGCAGCGGGAAGCCCACGCCCACGGTGCCAGTGATGGACCGTGTCTTGATCGTCTGGCTGCCGGATTTGTCGCTGATGTTCGTGAGTCCAAGATCGTACCGCGCGTCGACTCTCACGACCTGTTTGCCCGCTTTGAACTCAAGCCCTGCACCGCCAGTGGCGCCGAAATCCGTGCTCTTGAGCTTGAGCTCGGGATTTTGGTCGCAATCGACGGAAGTCGAGCCGCTCTCCGCCGTGCAGCTCACCTTGAACGCGGCGTAAGGCCCTGCAAAAATGAACGGCCTGACCTGACTGTCCGAGACCGGAATCCAAAACTTGCCGAGCACCGGCACTTCGATGTAGCTGGCCTTCACGCTTCCGGATTCACCGCCACCGCTGAACTTGGCTCCTTTCACGCTGAACAGCGCCTGGGGCTCGACGCTGAACACGTCGTTCACGGCTATTCCCAGGAACCCTCCGGCAACGAACCCCCACTTGTAATCGAGCGTGAGGCCGGCGTCCTGGGGGTCCTGACTTACTTTCGCATAATTCGCTCCGCCCATCACTCCGACGGTCATATCACCAGCTTTCTGCGCCGCGGCAACGGCGGGGACGAAGGCACAACCCAGCACCATCATACCCCCTACTGCTCTCGCGATGCTCGACATATCAGCTCCTCGTTTTGACGTTCAAGCCGGCATTCGGATTTGAAGCGCCGGCATTCGCATCGTGCTGCTCCTATTCCAGCTATGAAATGGCCCCGACGACGTGCTTGAGGCCCTGTGCGCGTGCGTGTAAATCCTAGCGAAAATAGCGGCAGACGCAACAGGAAATTCGCAAGCTGTCAACGGCCATTAGAAATGTCCCCTTGGTTTTACTGAATAGAGATTGCGAATGTCACAGTTCCTGGGGATGCACATCAGCGGCAGCCCGGCGCAGCCGGGCGAGCTCTATCCATCTCTGGTGTTGAGCTCTTCATGGATGATCGGAGGCTGGTTTGTGAGTGGCCCGGTCTGTTTTCGGCACCGGCTCGGATGATGTTGAAAGCTTTGGTGAAGCGCTGGGTATGCGGCTGGTACGAGATGCCGCTTCGGTCCACTTAAGCGCCCGCTCGCGGCGATCTCTACCCTCACCGGTAAGCTGAATGACCCTTAGCCGGCCGTCCTCCGTTTCACGAACCAGCACTCTGGATTTTGCCGGCACCCGCCCCCGAGAAACTCTCTCCTGCTACAGCCCGCGTGTACCGTACTGCACGACGTGATCGTTGCCCACCAGCCGCGTCGCTTCGAGGCAGAAAACGTCGTCATCCGCAATGGCGCGACGGTCTTTCGGGGCGTGATAATCCACCGGGCTCGCCGGTGACACAGAGAAGCGCCGATTGTGAGCTGCTATGTATTCACTCTAAAAGTATTCGTTTGCCCGTTCGTAGCTGTCGATTGCCTTCAGGCGAAGCTTCTTTACCAGCCGGTCCTGATGAGTGCCGTGAGCTCGCTCGAGGTGGGCACTCGCTTGCACACATTCTTCCAATCGGTATAGAGCGCCCGCGGCACCCCGTATTCCGAGATCCAGCCCCTGAGAACGTTAGCCGCCGCCCAGGTCGTTTCCTCCTTCCCCATTGACAGCAAGGTCCGCCCTGTGGCGTCATCGATCATCGTCATCAGGCAGCCTCCCTTCACGTCACCACGTCCCTCAAACCAGTCGTGGAAACTGCCGTCCAACTGCACGAGCTCGCCGCAGTGTTCACGCCGCTCGCGCCTGCGGCGCTCAGCAGATCTGTGCTTTCGCGCTCTCGACCAGAGCCCCTCATCGCTTATCAGTGGTGCACAACAGGCAGGTCGCAATGGCTTGTGACTACGCGCCCGAAGGGACTCGAACCCCTAACCTTCTGATCCGTAGTCAGATGCTCTATCCAATTGAGCTACGGGCGCCCATGCACACTTCCACCTTCACCCACACGGCATGGGCGGTACAAGACTCGAACTTGTGACCTCCACGATGTCAACGTGGCGCTCTAACCAACTGAGCTAACCGCCCATTCTCAAGCGGGAAACGGGACTCGAACCCGCGACCCCAACCTTGGCAAGGTTGTGCTCTACCAACTGAGCTATTCCCGCGAATCCCGCGAAAACCCCCTAACCGACTCGCTGAATCTAATCGGACTGAGTTGTCCGCCGGACCTGCAATCCTCGACGGGGGCCGTTGTTCTCGTTTCTCCCGGCCTCCCCGTCTCGCACCACCGGGATGGAGGTGAGGGGAATCGAACCCCTGACCTCTTGAATGCCATTCAAGCGCTCTCCCAACTGAGCTACACCCCCGGCAACTCTCCCCTCGGCGATAGCGTCGCCAGTGGAACCGCGAAGGATATCCGAGGGTAGAAGCGAAGTCAAGAAACTGCACTGGCTTTTCACGCCGCGGCCGGTATCTTGCAGCGCCCAAAGCACCAACAAAAATTCTTAGGATCACAGATGTTTGGGGGCAGTATTGGGGTTGCTACACCCGCGTTTGGCGAGAAAAAAATGCCTCACGCGTCAAAATCGCTGCACTCGGCTCATCGCCGCGTCTAATACATAGAATTTTCGCGCTCAGGACCAGAGGTGTCCAACAATGGCTGAAGTAAAACGCCGCCGCCGTGCGGCGGCTCCGGGAATTGCGCCCAGTGAGCCCGAGCGTGATATCCTCGATCAGTATCTCTATGAGGTCAGCACGTATCCGCTCCTCAAGGGAAACGAAGAGATCGAGGTTGCCCGGAAGATTCGCGCTGGAGACCAGGACGCGCTCCAGGAGCTCGTCAAGCGCAACCTGCGCTTCGTCATCTCCGTCGCGAAGAAATACCAGAACCGCGGCCTCCCGCTCATCGATCTCATCGGTGAAGGGAACGTCGGACTGCTCACCGCTGCCCGGAAGTTCGATCCGGACCAGGGCGTCAAGTTCATCTCGTACGCCGTGTGGTGGATCCGCCAGGCGATCCTGAGCTCGCTCGCGCGACAGGGACGCACCGTTCGCGTTCCGCTCAATCGTACGGCAGATCTGTCGCGTATCATCAAGGCCTCGGAGATCCTGCGGCAGAAGATGCGGCGCGAGCCCACGCCCGAAGAGCTGTCGCATCTGACAGGTCTTTCGGTTGATGTCGTCCAGTCGCTTGCTGCGCTGAACACCGGCGACGTCAGACTCGACGCGCCAATGGATCCCGAAGGTGACCGGTCTCTCATCGAGCGCTTCGTCGCCGACGAGATGCCCGACACGGAGGAGGAGGCGATGAACCGCTTCCTCAATGACGAGATCGAGACCGCGCTGTCGACGCTTCCCCCGCGGGATGCGAAAGTGCTGCGCCTTTACTTCGGTCTCGAGGGCGGGCGCGAGCACACGCTCGAGGAAATCGGCTCGATGCTCGGCGTCACCCGCGAGCGTGTCCGCCAGCTCCGCGATCGCGCGCTCAAGCGGCTCCGCGAAGGCGACGTCGGCCGGGCTTTAGGGAGCTTCGCCGCCTAAGGCTTCTTTCCGGTCGGAAAAGGAAGGGCCACGGAGACACAGAGAACACGGAGGACCATAAGGGAAGAAACAAAATGCCCATGGTTCTCTGTGTCCTCCGTGCCTCCGTGGCCCTTCAGTTAATAGTTCCGGAAACGGTTAGATTTTCAGCGTGATCCGCCTCGTCGACGTCCACAAATCGTTCGGGCCATTGAAGGTTCTCGAAGGCTTCACGCTCGACATCGAAGAAGGCGAGACGATGGTGATCATCGGCTACTCGGGCAGCGGAAAGTCGGTCGCCATCAAGCACATCGTCGGACTGCTCGAGCCCGATGTCGGCACTGTCTGGGTGGACGGCCTCGAAGTTCCCAAGCTCACGCGTCCCGAGCTCTACGCCCTGCGATCGAAGGTCGGATACGTCTTCCAGTTCGCAGCTCTCTTTGATTCGATGAGCATCGGCGACAACGTCGCGATGGGACTCCGCAAGGAGAAGATCCTTTCAGAGCCGGAGATCGCCAAGCGCGTCAGCGAAGCGCTGGCGCTCGTTGATCTTCCGGGTGTCGAGGAGAAATTTCCGGCCGAGCTGTCGGGGGGAATGCGCAAGCGCGTCGGGATTGCGCGCGCCATTGCCCGGAAGCCCAAGTACATCCTCTACGACGAGCCCACGACCGGGCTCGACCCGGTCACGGCCGCGGTGATCGACCAGCTCATGGTCAGGATGCGCGAAAAGCTCGGCGTCACGAGCATCGTCATCACCCACGACATGCGGAGCGCGTACACGGTTGGCTCGCGCATCGCGATGCTCTACGAGGGGAAAATCCGCCAGGTCGGAACAGTAGAGGAGATCAAGCACACAAAGGATCCGATCGTCTGTCAGTTCATCGAGGGACGTCCGAGCCTCGACATGGCGGCGTCAGGTGTCTAAAGCGGGGGCGGTGGACGCCGCGGACCTGCCGACGATTCTCGCGTATGTGCCACGCGATCGGGCACGATCGCTGGTACGGTCGATGTTTCCGAAGCGGAAATGGCGCGTCATCGCCGCCCGCGATGCAGCGGAATTCTCGTCCACATTGCGCCGGATACTCGTTGATGCGGCGCTCGTCGATATAGGGTCGCCACTCTCTCTGGCGGCGATGGCTTCGACGGGCAGCGGCAACGGCGGTCCCTTCGCCGCGACGAATGGTGGCACCACCGACGAGACATGGAAGATCGCCGCTCTCGCGCAGGAATTTCCCAGCGCGCCGTTCTTTGCGATCACGCCGCTCCGGGCGACCGATGCTCCCGCTGTCGCCCGATGTGCAGCGCTGGATTTCTGCGATGTCATCGCTGACGGAATCGACGAGTCCGTGGCGCGCGACCTCGTCGCCCCGCAGACGTTCTCCGCGCGATTCTACGCCGCCCTCGTCGTCCCTCCTCCCGCACTCAGGCTCGAGACGCCGATGCAGCTCGCGAGCTGGCGGGCGATTCTCACCTCGGGCGGCCGCCCCCTCAGAACGAGCGCTCTCGCGGCGGCCGCGGGGGTCAGCCGCGAACACCTGAGCCGCAATTTTTCGGTGCCTGGCTCGCCGAATCTCAAGCGAATCATCGATCTCGTGCGCATGATCGCCGCCGCCGAGCTAGCAAAGAATCCCGGGCTCGACATCAAGGATATCGCCCGCATCCTCGGCTTCGCGTCGTCATCCCATCTGGCCGTAACCGCGCAGCGGGTGATCGGGACGCGTCCGGCATCGCTCTCCCGACTCAGGACGGTGGATCTGATCGACAGGTTCGTTCAAGGAAGAACACGCAGTCGCGGATAGCTCCCTCCGCGGCACAAGCGCATCCTCGATCGACGTGCTGGCTGCCAACTGCATTTGGCTTTGTTGCTGCCTGCTTGAACCAGGATTCGGTTTGGCGGGGTCGTTCAGCAGCAAGCGAGCAGCGAAATGCGGTCGGCAGCCAGCAGGTCACCACGCGAAATGCATGTAATCGTCGGGGACTCGAATCACTGCTCGCCGCCGATTCGACGGGGCTCACCTTGCAGCCCACAGAGGCTTGTGATAAATTTCACAAGCGCAGAACGGCTAGCTTTCCGCCTCGGTTCCACCCCGAAAATCCTACTCTCTATGGCAACCGCCACTTCTCTTCGTCCGGGCGAAATCAAGGACATCCTCCTCCGTGAGATCGAGGCCGCTGATCTCAAGGACCTCGACGTCGAAGAGGTCGGATCGATCCTCGAAGTCAAGGACGGAATCGCCCGCATCTACGGCCTCGCAAAAGCCATGTCCGGAGAGATGCTCGAGGTCACTTCCTCCGAGACCGGCGAGAAAATCACCGCCCTCGCCCTCAACCTCGAAGAGGACAATATCGGCGCCGTCATCCTCGGCGATTATCTCCAGCTCAAGGAAGGCGACGAAGTCCGCCGCACCTCGCGCGTTCTCGAGGTCCCCGTGGGTCCGGAACTCGTCGGCCGGGTAGTCGATCCGCTTGGCAGGCCGATGGACGACGCAGGCCCGGTCAACACTTCACACACGCGCAAGGTCGATTCGCGAGCGCCTGGCATCATCGTCCGCCAGCCGGTGAAAGAGCCGCTGCAGACCGGCATCAAGGCGATCGACTCGATGATTCCGATCGGCCGCGGCCAGCGCGAGCTCATCATCGGCGACCGCGGAACCGGAAAGACCGCGATCGCCGTTGATACGATCATCAATCAGAAGGGCACCGGCGTCATCTGCGTCTACATCGCCATCGGACAGAAGAATTCCACTGTTGCATCCGTCGTCGAGAAGCTGCGGCAGGCGGGCGCAATGGAGTTCACGATCGTCGTCGTCGCGAGCGCTTCGGACCCCGCGCCGATGCAGTACATCGCTCCGTATGCCGGGTGCGCGATGGCCGAGTACTTCATGTACAACGAAGGCAAGCCGACGCTCTGCATCTACGACGATCTGTCGAAGCAGGCGGCCGCCTATCGCCAACTTTCCCTCGTTCTCCGGCGACCGCCCGGACGCGAAGCGTTTCCAGGCGACGTCTTCTATCTCCACTCCAGGCTTCTCGAGCGCGCCGCAAAGCTGCGCGACGATTCGGACGTCGTGGATGGCGTCAACATCCTGAAGCCGGGCGGCTCACTCACGGCGCTTCCGATCATCGAGACCCAGGCGGGTGACGTCTCGGCTTACATCCCGACGAACGTCATCTCGATCACCGACGGCCAGATCTTCCTCGAGGCCGATCTTTTCTACGCCGGCGTGCGGCCGGCGGTGAACGTCGGCATCTCGGTCTCCCGTGTCGGCGGCTCGGCGCAGATAAAGGCGATGAAGACCGTGGCCGGCCGTCTCCGCCTCGACCTCGCCCAGTATCGCGAGCTCGAAGCCTTCGCCTCATTCGCGTCAGACCTCGATACGGCCACCAAGAAGCAGCTCGAGCGGGGAGCGCGCACGGTCGAGATCCTCAAGCAGCCGCAGTTCCATCCGATGCCGGCCGAGCAGCAGGTGGTCGTCATCTACGCGGTGACGAACGGCTTCCTCGACGACATCCCGGTCGCCGAGATCCGCGCCTGGGAGAAGGCCTTCCTCGAGTTCATCGGGGTGGAGTATCCCCAGGTGCTGGAGGCACTCCGTAAGGAGAAGATGCTCTCGAAGCAGACCGAGGAAGAATTGCGCCGGTCGATCGACGTATTCAATCAGATGCGCGGCACGGGGAAGGCGGCGGGCGCAACGGGAGCGGCGGCGTAGC
>JAHFCS010000241.1 GCA_023249395.1 Gemmatimonadota bacterium | reverse complement strand
CTGCCGCGCGAAGGCAACGAGAGTTTCGGAGGGGACGTGGGCAATCTCTTCGATCTGCACCCGGCCAGCACTTTTCTCGTTAAGGTGTCGTACTGGCTCAACCGGTGACGTCGCCCGGATCAATCCCAAGGGTTACTTCCTCCGAGAAACGGAGAACGCGGTTCTGTGTAACTGTGACCGCAATCTTTATTTGAGAGGCTCGTCCAGGTCCTGGGCCGTCTACGAGGCCAGCGCGGTAAATGATTTCGCGTTTTTGATTGAGGACCCGCACCGGATCGGGGCCGCCCGCGCAAGCTACGACGACGACTAAACCATTCACCACGCCGTCGTCGCAGACTTCGGCGATGGACCTTGGGCCTCTGGGAGTGTCGAATTTGGTCGTCGTCGGAGTGAGGATTTCGAACTGAACTGACATTCGCTCGTCGGCCTCATCGGCAAGCACACCGAATTCCAAGCGCAAGGGACCTGGCACGCTGGCAGGAGGGACGGGCATTGTTTGACGCAGCTGTTCTGCCGGGTCCGGGCTCCGTCGAACGGTCATTCGATTACGGGGGCGAGCCTGCGACTGCGGGCCACTGTGGAATCCGGTCGCTCGACCAATCCGTGACTCGGCCTTCGTCATCGACCAAACGGGCGCCGATTAAAAAGCGGACAAGCATTTGGCGCTTAGTGGCGTCGGGTTCCTTGAGTATTTTTTGATACAATTCGGTTGCAACCTTGCGTCGTTCGAAACTCAGCTTTGCGCTATCCAGCGCAGCTGTCGACTTTTGGGCCAAGGGCTTGAGCAAGACATCAGTGACAGCAGTTACAGCTGGACTTATTGCGCCGATAATCAGAACGAATGTCGCCACCGCTCCGCCACTTACCTCTACGTCGCTTGACGTGGAGCGCGCAACGCCGAGTGGATCATGAGTAACCAGTTTGCCAATCCGCATGTTGTTCTGCCTCCTGAGCAAGGGATGACTGCCGGAACATTCCGGCCTTGATGAGCGAGCGTGACGCCATGCCCATTGCGAACTGAGATTTACAATGGACTAGGCAAATGGCAAGCATACCGTTGACGGAGGCTGATGGCCTGCGTTGCGACGCTTGAATCTTATCGCAAAAGGATACATGCTTTGTCTCCCACACAACACCAAACACCGGAGGACAGATGCCACCTTTTAACGCCAACCAACTCCGTTGGCTCGCTGAGTCTGCTGACGGAAAGCGTGGGTGCACGGATTGTGTAGCTGTCATTGGCGACGACGGCAAACCTACTGTCGTCCACAGGGCGGACGCAGGTATGAGGCCGCCTCTGCCGATAGATGTCTCGACACTTTGGGAACCCGGCGGCATGCGCGGCGGTGTGACAGTGACACTTTCTTACGGCGGGAGGCAAGTGGACGTGCCAGACAACACAGACGCGGTTTTCCTGACTCAAACCGCTGTCGACAAGTTCGTCGTCCCGTACTACACACGAATGGAGGCGCCGCTGTGGATTCAGAGCAAACGAGAGGAGCTTTTTGGACCCAAAGTCGTTGCCGCTCTGCATGCTGAGCCTTCGATAACGACGGGAGCCACCGCAAGGACGATCCCTTTGACGTTCGAGGACGGCCAGCTGCGGTTCAATTTCGATGCTATTTAGCGCGCCGGAGCATATTGACGAATGCTGTGTCAGTCAGCAGGGGTTTCCACCTTGCATGCTGCAAAGTGAGCTGACTCAGCGATGGCCGGGCGGCGTGATATACGGTGAGTTTTCTTATCGCGTCGGCCCGGTCGCCCAACAGAAGGCTGATATACGCGTCCTGATACATCACATCGAGGGTTAGCTCAGGATCCTTTGCAACTGCCGCACGTGTCCGGGCTGCGACAGCCCGGGCGCTGTCGCGATCGCCAGCCCGCGCCGATACGGCTGCTGCGAGCATGACGCGGTAATAAGGGAGGAATGGGCGTCCGCGCTTCCGCGCATCGCCGGGCGGATCCAACTGATCCCCTTCCTTGACGAGCGACCAGGCCCGTCGAGGGTCCGGACGTCGCCGAAGATCTGCGGCGAGAAGAGTCAGCTGACATTCTACAAACCGCGGATCGGCCGGATATTCTCGCCTTCCGCGCATGCACCATTCCCACGACGCGTCGAGGCTGTCTCGCATCACAGTCGCCGCATACAGCGTGACGAGCACCTCATCCGCGTCTTTCAAGTATGCGTCTGCCCTGAAAGCCTGTTTTGCATTCAATACTGCGGAGTCGAGCTTGCCTTGCATCAGCTCCGTTCGCCCTAACGTTCCCCAGGCAGTTGCAAGTGTTGAGTCAGTCTCGACTGCTCGGTGGAGATCGCTCGCTGCGCGCCGAAGGGTCTCCTTGACGTCGGCGTCACGTAAAGGTAGTCGGGCCGCGCGGAAATAGAGGATCGTGCCACGGAGCTCCAAGGCGGCTGGATCGGTGGGATTCCGCACAATCGCCCGATGTGCGTGATCCCATGCGCGCTGGAACGATCGGTCTCGATCCGCGCCGCTCTGTCGCCGAGCTGCGTCTAGTGCCAGCCATCCCCTTCCGATAATTGGGCCGATCCACTTGACATCTGCTTGTTCTGCTTGGGCGAGTAAAGAATCCGCATCAAGCAGCAGAGCGATTCCCATCGCGACTTGAGAGCTGTCGTTTTTCGCCAGCAATACGCCTGCTTCGTCGCGTGCCTTGTCAGCGCGGAATACCAGCTCCCGCGCGCGGCTGCTCGATGTCGCGGCGATCGTTTCACGCACCTTCACTTCTCGCCCGATTCGTTTTCGAAGCATGTTCGCAACTTGATGCGCGAGATCATCCTCCAGCTTGAACAGCTCCCCAGTCTCGCGCTCCATCGTCGCGCTCTCAACAGGCGTCTCCGTGCGTGCGTCGATCACCTGTGCAGTCACGCGAATTCGATCGCCAGAGCGCTGAACGCTTCCCTCAACGAGACTGCCCACATGCAGAGCTGCGACAATGCTGTCCAGACGTGTGGGCTTGTCCCGAAATGGTTTAACTCCGTTGCGGGATACGACCTGGATCGCGGAAACCGAGCTCAGTTCATGGATCAAGCTCTCCGTCAGGCCGCTCGCCAGATAGCCAAGATTTCGGTCAAGGCTATGGTCGTCGAAATACAGGACGGCGATACGACGTGGATCAAGGACTGGGGTGTTTCGAGGCCCGCCGCGCAGGAGACCGGACAGTGACATAACCGCGATCGCCGCGCCTGTTATTAGTGGAAGGGCAATCACACTTGCCACGACGCGTTTGCGGTACCGCAATCGCCGCAGGAGCGTCGCGAAGGGAGAGGCTCCTGTTTCAGCGGGCGTCACGAGAGCTCTCGCGAACTGATCCGCGTTCTGCCAGCGGTCGACCGGTGCCCTCATCAGCGCCTTCGCGACTGCTCGCTCAACGTGATCCGGTACACCCTCCCTCGCCTCATGAAGCGGCGGCGCCGGCGCAACGAAACGTCGGGACATCACTGCCTGAGACGTCGCGCCAACGAATGGCGGTATGCCCGCGATCATTTCGTATGTCACGCAACCGAGCGAGTAGATATCACTGCGCGCGTCGAGGTCCCTGTCCGATAATGCCTGCTCCGGACTCATGTACGCCGGCGTTCCTACCGCAATGCCGCTTGAAGTCATTCGGTCGCCTGCGGACTCGATAATCGCCCTCGCGATGCCTAGATCGAGAACGTAGACGCCATCTGTGGAAAGAAGAATGTTTTCGGGCTTGATGTCTCGGTGGACGATGCCATGGGAGTGCGCATGCATCAGCGGTCCCGTCACTTCGGTCGCTATGCGAATGGCGTCCTCGATCGGGAGCTGCTTCTCCCTGTTGAGGCGCGCGCGAAGCGATTCTCCCTCTATGTACGTCATGACATAGTAGGGCAGCTCACCTACCACACCGGAGTCAAGGACCTCCGGAATCCGCGGATGGTTGAGGTGAGATGCGAGCTCGATCTCGCGGAGAAAGCGCTCGATGATGACGGCGCTTCCAATCTCCTTGCGCAGCACCTTTACAGCAACGTGTTTGCCATCTACCGAGTCGGTACAAAGGTAAACACTGGCCATGCCGCCGCTGCCGAGCAGTCGCTCGACGGTGTAGCGATCCGCGATTCTCTCTGGAGGAATGGGATCGACACGCTTTGGTCCGCCGATACTCAACGGTGAGTCCTCCAGGACGCAATGCGCTGACATGAAACCGGCATTTTCAAACTTGCCGACAAGTGATATAGTGGGATTTCATGCAATACAATGCCCGGGGGAGTGTTGAAGGTCCCTCAGGCTGTGTCCGTCAGGTAGGCCTTGTCACACTCTTCCCTGGAGGACAAATGAACGTCCTGCTGTTGCTAGTGGCTGCACTCGCATTGGTTGTGTTCTTACCTCGAACAAGCGCCGCGCAGTTCGAAGGTTTCCTAGAG
>JAHFCS010000011.1 GCA_023249395.1 Gemmatimonadota bacterium | reverse complement strand
GCCGGCGAAGTCTGTTACAAGGCGCCGGACGGCGGGCTCGAGCCGCATCCGATTGCGCCCGAAGAAGCGAACGACGCCGTGGCCACGCGCCTGTTCGCGCTGATGCGGGTCATGGGCACCGAGACGCCACCGGGGAAGACCCCGAGCGCGTCGGAATGTGCGTTCTGCGATCTGACGAAGACCGACTGTCCGTCCCGGATTGACGAGGAAGACACCCCCTCGATTCTCGTGAGTGAATGGTGACCCCCATGACTGTGACCTGTGCGAGCTGCGGCGCCGAGTTCGACGATGAGTTCCGGACGACGATCTGTCCGCACGCGACGTTCGCGGCCAATGACGGGACGAATCGCTTCGCGCACCATCCCGAGAGCGTGCTGCGTCGTCCCTCGACGACGATCGAAATCGGCACGATTCTCAGCGGGCGGACCAAGCGGGGCATGGTCGAGTTCCAGTTGAACGGCGAGAAAACCCAGATGGACCTCGAAAAAGCGCGTGAAGTCCTCGGCATGCTGGCCGGCGCCATCGAGGCCGCGGTGTCTGATGAGCTGCTCTTCGCGTTTCTGACGAGCAGGATCGGGCTCTCGGAAGAAGTGGCCGCTCGGGCGCTCCTCGACTTCCGTGAGTTGCGCCAGGGGTCGCGGTTCGCGGTGTGCCCGTCATGATCGTCGGCCACGGCGACAACCACGTCCTGCTGATCGGTCTGGTCGAATCCGACCTGACGGACCTGCGGGCCCGCGGCGCCACGAAGACCTTCGAGGGCACGAACATCCTCGTCAAGGACATCATCGTCGTCTACGGAAAGGATAAGGCCGAGTTGATCGCGCTCCTCCAAGAGGCCGGCGTTGAGGCCAGCGAAGCCGTCCTCGACACGTACCGCCGCGGCGAACGGACCGACCGCCGGAGGGAACCGTCGTGAGCGCCCTCTGTGAAGTTCGTGTCTTCTCGCGCCAGTACCGCTTTGCCGGCAGTTTGGACGTGCTCGGGCTCTGGCGCGGGGCTGGCGCACTCGTGGATTACAAAACCGGGGCGCCGAACGATGTCGCCGCGGACCTGCAAACCGCGGCGTACCTCGGGGCGCTCCTGGAGATGCAGGCGAACGGCGATACGCCGGAGATGCTGACGTTCGAGCCCGAGGCGCATCGCTACACCCTGCATCGAGGGGCCACCGCACGACGCGAAGAAGAAGCGGAGGCGATCTTGTTGCCCTCCGTCACCGGCGTGCTTCAGGCATCAGGACTGATCGACTTTTCGCGCATTCCGCCGACGATTCTCCGGGACGCGCGAGACCGCGGCGGCGCCGTGCACCAAGCCGTGCACTACTTCAACGAGGGCGATCTGGATGTCGAGTCGTTCCGCGCGGACTTCCCGGCCTACGCGCCGTACCTCGACGCGTGGCTGCGCTTCCGGCAAGACTCGGGGTTCGAGTTGGCCACGAGCTGGGAAGCCCTCGGGGACCTGAGCCACCTGAAGCGGTACGCGATTCGGCTCAAGAAGGACGGGACGTATGCGGTCGAGGCGTACACGAAGTCTCGGGACTACCGGGAGTTTCTGACGTTGCTGTGCGCCCTGCAAATTCGCTCGGCGCGGAAAGGCACGTGGATTGAAATGGCGGAGGATCTATGAGTGTGACAGCGAGACGAGAACTCCAACTGCGGATTGAGGACCTGAACACGGCGATGCGCGCGGTGCGGCGCTATCTGATCGATGAGAGCCGATCGCCGAATAACCGCATCGTGCGGGCGCTGGCCATCCTCGACATGTACGTCATCGAGCCGCCGCGCGAGGAGGCCCCATGAAAGCCAGCACTGAGAATGGGACAGCCGATCGAGCACTCGAACAGCGTGTGGCGGGTGTCAAGGGGAAGAGTACGGTGCGCGCCGTTGAGGCTGATCCCAGCACAATCGAAGATCGCGTGCGCAGCCTCGGTGCCGACATGCTCGCGAAGATCGTGGCGTTCGTGCAGGATGTGACCGTCACCGTGGTGGACGTGGCCGGCGTCGAGCGCGCGGTGCAATTGCGGTCGTCGATCGATAGTCTCGACGCCGAGGCGGAAGCGTTCTTCAAACCAATCAAGGCCCGCTGGTTCGCCATTCATCGGCTTGCGACCTCGCGTGAAAACGAAGTCCGCAAGCCGCTCGCCGACCTGCGGAAGAAGGTCAACACGGCCATCGCCGTCTTTAACGACGAGTCCACGAAGCGCCGGCAACAAGCGGAACGCGAGACCGCCGAACGCCTGCAGCGCGAGCAACTCGAGCGCGCCAAAGCCGAAGCGCGCGAGCTGAAGAAGACGGGCGACATCGAGATGGCCAAGGCGGTGATGGCCGAGGCGAAGGCTGCGCCCATGCCGGTCGTGGCGATCCGCGACGAGGTCGCCGCGGTTGAGGGGTTGCACTTCACCGAAACGTGGCACTGGCGGTATTTAGGCGGGCCGAATGAACGAGAGGCCACACCGCCCGAAGTCCTCGCACGGGATATGGAGTTGATCCCGCGGCAGTACCTGATGCCGGACGAGAAAAAGCTGACCGCCCTGGCGAAGGCGGGAAAGGGGACGATACGGGTCCCTGGGGTGGAATTCTACAGTCGACGTGATCCGCGGTAGCCATAGCGTCGGAGAGCCCCATACAACGAGAGCGAGCCAGCGCGATTGAGAGTCTCATCGACCGAGAGCGAGCCACAACCGAAGAGCGCACCAGTGCTCGCGAGCGAGCACCCATCGCGGAGGAGGGCACCAAAAATAGAGAGCGAGCCACGTGCGCGAGCGCGTACCACAAAGAGAGAGCGAGCCCCACATGTCAAGTGCGTACCAAAGAAGTAGAGCGGCAGCCAGAGTGCGGGAGCGCACCAAACGCAGAGAGCGAGCCAGCGCCGACGACAGCCACAAAGAATGAAAGCAGCAGTGCTCTCGAGCGAGCCATCGCCGCAGTGAGCCCCATTGTCGTCGAGCGAGCCATTCGCGCCGAGAGCCACAGGATGAGTGAGCAAAAGCCACAGTTGTTGAGAGCACCCGTAGGTAGGAGCGAGCCAGCCCCAACGAGCGCACCATACCGCGCGAGCGAGCCAGCAGAGACAGCGCGTGCGAAGAGGAGAGAGCAGCCACAAGAGGAGAGCGCACCATGGCTCTCGAGCGAGCCAACCAACCTGAAGGAGTGTGACAAATGAGTGAAGAACCCACGAGTTTTCCCTGCGGAACCTGCGGCGTCGTGTGTCCGACCGCTGAGGCGTTAGAGACGCACGTGTTGACCGCCCATCCGACGACCGACCTCGAACAGATCCGACGCCTCAGCAAGGACCTCAAGGCCGCCGCGGCGCTCTTGACGCCGACCGAGGCCCGCTACTTTGTCGACGCCTACTACGCGATGCAGGGTGACCGCATTCGCGCGGCGAACCAGGTGCGGGCCCTGACGCAGAGCAAGGAGCCCCATACGTGTCTTACCTGGCTGGCCGGCAACGCCGGCTTGCTGGAGCGGAACGTCCTCGCCGCGCTCGGCGCGTACGCCAACGCGTCGCCGGTCGGGCGGTGGGCACAAAGCATCATCGGCATCGGGCCGGTCCTCAGCGCCGGCCTCCTGGCCCACATCGACATCACGAAGGCGCCGACGGCGGGTCATATTTGGAGATTCGCCGGCCTCGATCCGACGGTGAAGTGGACCAAACAAGAGGAGTGCATGACGTGGATTCGCGAGCACCCGGTCGGTACGCAGGTCGACGAGGCGTTCGTGCTGCGCGCGGCGCAGGTATGGGGCCGGCAACCGGCGTCCCTCCTGCGCGCGGTGCAAACGGACTACCGCACGGGCGAGGTTCGACCGCTGAGCGCCGTCCATCTCGCGAAGGCGCTCGCGCGCCGCCCGTGGAACACGCGGTTGAAGACGCTCTGCTGGAAGATTGGCGAGAGCTTCGTGAAGGTGTCCGGGCACGATGATGTGTACGGGAAATTCTACGTGGAGCGGAAGGCCATCGAGATCGCGCACAACGAGAGCGGGGCGCTCGCGGGGCAAGCGGCGGAGAAGCTTGCGAAGGTGAAGATTGGGAAGACGACCGACGCCTATAAATCCTACTCGGCCGGGCGCCTGCCGCCGGCGCATATCCACGCGCGGGCGAAGAGACACGTGGTGAAACTGTTTCTTTCGCATTTTCAGGACGTGGCGTATACGGCGCACTACGGCAAGCGTCCGCCCAAGCCGTACGTGATCACGCGAGAGGCCGGGCACGCGCACGAAATCAAGGTTCCTCACTGGCCATTTCCCGAAATTCCCCTGTGAGCCATGGCCGTTGAGCGCACCAGAAGGCGAGAGCGAGCCGTTGAGCAAGACCGCACCATGCCACGCGAGCGAGCCAATATCGTCGAGAGCACCAAAGAGCGTGAGCGAGCCATGTTAGTCGAGCGCGCCGTCAGGAAAGAGCGAGCCAAAAGTTGAAGTTCGCGAGCGCACCATCTGCCATGAGCAGCCAATGAGCATGAGAGCCCCATCGCGCGAGAGCGAGCCACGATCGCCAAGAGCATCATCGACCGAGAGCGTCAGCCACTGTCGTCGAGCACACCAGCGCACGAGAGCGAGCCATCCCCTGATGAGGACCCCCCAAACCCCAAGAGCGACAGCCACATGTCCCGAGTGTTCCATCGGCGGCGAGCGAGCCAACGGGCGTGAACGTGCCACATAACCGGAGCGAGCCACGGAGACCAAGCGCACCACGGTTGGAGAGCGTCAGCCACTCGCGCAGAGAGCACCAAAACATCAGAGCGAGCCATCGCGATGGAGAGCCCCACAGCCAGCGAGCGAGATATCCCACAAACCCCCACATGATGTTGTAGATGTTGACGGCGACGAGCGGAGTGACTTAGACTCCGCCGGTCGCCGGGCGCGCCGACGGGCGGGTCCTTTCCTCCGACTGGTGCGGGGTCCTCCGCCTCTGCACCCGTCCGGCGCCATTGCTCACGCGCGGAGCCCCCCTGACCCTCGACGAGTTCCTCGGCCGATTCACGAATCCGCGCCGCGCCGGGGACGGGTGGCTGGTCCCGTGCCCCGCCCATGAGGATCGGCACGAATCCCTGTCGGTGAGTCTCGGACGGCAGGACGCCATCCTCTTGAAGTGCCACGCCGGCTGCACGGTTCCGGCGATCCTCGCGGCGATGGGCCTCACGATGGCGGACCTCTTCCCGCCGAAGGCCCCGAAGGCGCCGGCTGCGGTCATCGAGGCGGTCTACCCCTACCTCGACCGTTTCGGCGCGCTGCTCTACGAGGTTGTGCGCTACAGCCCGAAGGGCTTCAAGCAGCGCCGGCCCGACGGTGCCGGGGGCTACCTCTGGAACCTCAAGGATGTCCCGCGGGTGCTCTACCGCCTGCCGAAGCTCCAGGCCGCGAAGACGGTGGTGATCGTCGAAGGCGAACGCGATTGCGAGAGCGTCGTGGCCCATCTCGGCTACGAGGCGACGACGGCTGCCGGCGGCGCCGGTTCGAAGAAGTGGCTCCGGGCCTACACCGACCAGGTGGCCGAGCTCGGGACGAAGGCGGCGATCCTCTTGCCGGACAACGACGACCCGGGGCGCGCCTACATGCAGGAGATCGCCCGGGAGTTGCTGCGCATCGGTCTGCGTGTGAAACTCATTGAACTCCCCGGGCTCGGACCGAAGCAGGATGTCACGGACTGGATTCAGCAGGGGGGGACCAAAGCCGCGTTCAAGAGCCTGGTCCACCAAGCGGCGCCCTACCGTCCGTCGGCCGTTTCCGAAACGGCCCCAACGCCGGCTCAGGCGCCCGCAGGCGCCACGAACGGCCTCAAGATCGCTCGCCCGCCTGCCTACTCGTACGACGCGCTCCTAGAGACGGAGGAGGAACCCGTGGATTGGCTGGTCGACAACCTGATTCCGGCCCGCAGTCTCATCCTCATTTCAGCCAAAGCCAAGACCGGCAAGTCAACGTTTTGCCGTGCCCTTGCCGCGGCTCTTGTGACCGGACAGGATTTCCTCGGCTTTCCGGTCCGGCATGGCCCGGTCCTGTACATCGCAACCGAAGGGCAGCAACGCGATGCCAAGGCCGCGTTCCGCCGCCTCGGGCTGCCGCCAGGGGTGCCGCTGACCTACTGTCGCATGACCCCGGCGACGGGTGCGATTGGGATCGAGTGGCTGACCGAGATCGTGCAGGAGATGGACCCGCGGCCAGTCTTGGTCGTGATCGATGTGATGCAGAAGTTCCTGCGGCTCGCGAGTACGAACGACTACAGCGAGGCGAGCTTAGGCATGAGCACCCTGGAAACCGCGAAGGACGCGCTCGAGACCGCCATCGCCACGGTCCATCACAGCACGAAGCGCACGCGCGAGACCGAGGACGAGGATGTCGGCGACGCCATTGGCGGGTCGATGGCCATCCGTGGCGGCGCGGATACCACGATCATTCTCGAACGCTACCGAACGGTCAGGACGCTGACGACCGAGCACCGGATTCCCGCCGAGCCGCTTGAGGAGCGCGTGCTCGACATGCACCCTAAGACCGGCGCGCTCCGGCTCGGCCCAAGCAAAGCCGTGCATGATGTGTCGGTCTTCCGCACGCGGCTGTTGGAAGCGTTGGCGGAAGCCGGCGAGCCCCTCAGCCAGAATTCGTGGCTGCGCACGGTGACTGGTACGCAGCAGCGCAAATACACCGCCTTCCGCCAACTCGTCGCCGAAAAGCTCGTTGAGCGTGTGCGCGCCGGTCACCGCGTCTCGTATCGGATTGCGCAAGCGCCTCCCCCACCCGCTGATACACCCAGTCAGTACCCGGCCGACCTGCCACTCGTCGACGATCCAGACTACGTACCAGAGTAGACGACTTACGCGCTTGCGCACAATGCGCAGTCGTGCTACACTGCTCGTGTCAGGCGACATCCCGCCGCCTGAGCCCTGCGGTAGCCCCGCACGGCAGTCCGGGCCGCACCGGTAGCCCCGGCCGACCCGAAGGAGTCCTCCCATGTCTGACCAGATCGCACTCGTCCCCGTCTCCATCGCTCTCCACCCCGCTCCCCCTCTACGTCCCCCTCACCGTTGACGACCTCGACTGTCCAGGTGCCCATGACCTAGATGAAGATGACCCCTGTCGCATCCGCTGGGTAGTGGGCTAATGGCGTGTTGCTGATTTCTCAGCCGACCACTCGATGGCCGCTCCGTCGGCGAGCCCTGCGCGAAACTCGAAGACATCCTCCCACGGAAAGCCGATCACACGGTCGCTCGGCTCGTTCGCGCTGATAGCTTTGAACCCCTCCTCGTCGGTCACATAGGCGACACGTTCGCCAGCCTCAACGAAGCGGCGCACGAGCGCATGATCACCCCACGCCCGCAAGAGCACCTTGTCACCTTGTTGCATCGGCCGATTTTACGCAGGGCCAGGCATGGGGCCAAAAATAGTCTGGACTCGTTATTGACGCACGGACCGGCAGTACGGTATAGGTATAGGTATTGGAGGTAGACTAAATGCCGACAACTGATACCGACAAAGTGCTTCCGCCGTACCTGTCCTATAAGACCTTCGCGACATTTATCGAGGGCTTGAAAGTTGGGATGCCGGCCAGAATTGACCGGAGCGTTATGAAGACGCTGTCCGGGGCGAATCAGTCTTGGCTTATGGGGGCCTTGAGATACCTAAAGCTGATTTCAGACGACGGTATACCGACAGACCGGCTTCGTCAGCTTGCCAATAGCGAAGGCGCTGACCGTCAGAAGCGGTTACAAGAAGTCGCCAGGAGTGCTTATGCGTTCCTGTTCCGTGATGGCTTCCATCTGCAAACGGTCACACCGCGCCAGCTTGATGAAGCGTTCGGAAACGCTGGCCCGAGAGGCGACACCATCCGTCGTTGCGTGACGTTCTTCGTCGCGCTGGCGAAGGATGCCGGTTTACCGCTCTCGCCGCACATCCAAAAGGCGACCAGAGCGAGCCGAGCGACACCGCGGCGACGGCGGATCAACGGAACCCCTGCGCAAGGTACGGATATTCAAGAACAGCCGACCAAGACGGACGCCGCGAAGCCGCTCACGGAGCTGCTACTCGACAAGTTCCCGGCCTTCGATCCCGCGTGGCCCGACGAGGTCAAGACGAAGTGGTTTACGGCCTTTGGTGATCTGATGGAGCGAACGAAACAGAAGCGTTGAGTCTTTGTGCGGGCGTGGTGGAACGGTAAACACAGCGGTCTTTAAAACCGCCATCCTAGCCGGATTTGTGGGTTCAAGTCCCACCGCCCGCACCTGACCAGTCTACCGTATCGGCATTGACGACGATGACCTTCACGTAAACGGCCTGCTATCCTCGACCCCCACCAGACCGCTTTGCCCGCGTCCAGCGGGCTTGTACGGCCTTCCGTAGGGCCTCAGAGCGTTCTTCAGCGGAAACGCCAGCCCATCGCGCCTTGCCGCCCTTCTTGCCACCTTTCATCCGCTGCACCGTCGCCGATGCCAACGACCACGACCTGACAGCCGCCCAGTGGGACCGAGACCAAACCCTCCGATCCCATGTCGCCGTCCTCCTCGCCACCCCCTGGACCGCCTCCCGCCGCCTCCACCAGTGCGACTGCGCCGTCCACGACGCCTGTCCCTACATCTCCCGCCTCAGCCTCCGTGTCACCGTCACCGTGAGGCCCGGGATCGACATGAGCCTCAACTTCGCCCTCGGCGACTGATCATCCCCCTTCCGGAGCCCACTCACACGGGTGGGCTCCAACCTCCAAAAACAACCTCTACGTTTGACCCAGTAGAACTTCGGCCGCCCGTAAGTGGAAAATCGTTGAGGGTTCCTTTCGCTTCGGCCTTGAGAGACTATTTCTACGCGATCTACGTTTAAGAGAGAATAGGAACGTAGATGTTAGACCCCCTGCCAGAATGAGCCTCCGTTTTCGCCCCCTCGGTGGCTGTAACTTAGGCACGCGGCGCGGAAGTTCTATTTCTACTTCGCGTTTCTGCGGGAGTCACCCCCTATGGGGGTTTATACTTTATTTGGAGGGTGACGATGAGTGACTCGCGGCAGTGGTGTTCAGTGGGGATTCGCGTGACGCTTCGGGCCGCGGTTTCGCGGGCCGCAGAGAACAGTGGACTGTCGCAACGGGCGTGGATGACGCGGGCCCTGGAAGCGGCGCTCGTGGCGGCAGGCGAGGCGGTGCCAGATCGGCGGCAGCGTCTCGAACGTGGGCGTCGTGCTTCGCGCGGCACGGTGCGCGTGCAGACGATCGATCAGTTTCTCGGCGAGAAGTAGAAGAGTAGAAGTCGTAGATGTTGTCGTGCGCGCTTGCGTAGAATGCGCAGTTATGGTAATCTCTCTTGTCAGGAGGGAGTCACATGGACGTGCGATTTGTGTTCACGCCAAATGATCGGGGCAATCCGCCGGGGAAGGTCGCCGATGTCGAACTGCATTTCGGCGGCGGGCTCTTGGACGGGCTCAAGTTGATCGGGTTCTCGATTTGGGAACAGCGCGGGGGCAAGGGCGGTCTGAACGTCACGATGCCGGCGCGGACGTACTCGATCAACGGGGAGCGTCGGTCCTTCGCGCTTTTGCGGCCGATTGTGGCCTCGGCGGCGAGCGACTGGCTGCGCGAGGCGATCATCGCCGCGTGGTGTGAGTACGAGGGGAAAATGGTCGCGGCGTCGCCGGCGAGCTGAAATTCTGCGCGGAGGGCTGGACGACGGTCCAGCCTTTCGCGGAGGGTGACAGCATGGACGAATTGACAGATGAAACGTGGCAGGAGGGGCTTGGTAGTGACGATGCCACGGAGGAGGCCGCGCGGCGGGCACTCGAGGAAACGTCGTCCTATTCGGTGGTCGAACGCGTAATGAGTAGGGTCATTGTGGCAGTACTGGGCGTCGGTGGGCTCTTCACCGTGAACGTGATTCTCTGGACTCTGGTGCGCGCGGAGGAGACGATGCCGTGGTGGGCCGGAGCCCTTGTGGGGTGTTCGGTGATTGGCCTTGTGACGTGGCTCCTGCACGATGATGCGGATTGGAGGATCTGATGAGTTCGCAGGCCCGAGAATCACACGCCGGCTCGCGGCAGCGGGGACGCTGATGCAGGTGCCCGTGCTCGATCATCTGATTGTCGGCGGCGACGGTCGGTATTTCTCGTTCAAGGAAGGGGGGCTGTTGTAATGCCGTGCGACAGGCTCTCCCACGTGCTGGAGTCCGTGGTCAGCGGGCTGGTGCTCGTCTTCGGGCTGCTATGGACGAGCACGGTGTTCTGGGCGCTGGCCCGTGGGTTCGAGGCCATGCCGTGGTGGGCCGAGTATGTGGTCGTGTGGCCGGTCCTCATCGCGTTGGTCCTGTTCCTCAGTCGCGAGTCCTGATTCCTTCCTTCACTTCCTTGCGCACATCGGGCAATTGTGGTAATGTGCGCAACTCTCGCTCAAGCCAAACATGGAGAGCGCACCAGAAAACCAGAGCGGCCCTAGGACACAACGACTATGCGAAAGACAATTGATGTTTCGCCAGATGTTTGGCTGCGGCTGAAGGTGGAGGCGGCCCATCGCAATGAACCGGTCGCGCGCCTGGTCGGGACCATCCTCGAGTGGTGGCTCACGGTCACGGATCACCACTCTGCTGACGTGGAAACAGGTAGTCCCGCGAACGTCGTCTCTGATGTGGAGGATGGCGACTAACGCCGTGCTCACGCTCCGGTCTGGGCTCGCTGTCCTGGAGCGGGCGATTCGCCTCGCCCTGGAGCTCGATGGCGACGGCCACGCATTGAAGCTGACGCCCGAAGGGACACTGGCGGTGACGCACGGGGCGACGGTGACGGAGAGCCAGCGGCGGGCGATCAAACGGGACAAGCTGCATCTGCTGGCAATTGCCGGCTACGACGGGCCAGAGCCGGCATGGGGACCTGATGACGGGAGCCTTGATGCATGAGCAACGATCAGCACTTCAGCACGGGGCATCCGCCGCGCCGGTATTGTCCGACGTGCGGACGGCTCGAACGGGTCAAGAGGGACGGGACGATGCGACGGCATCGGGCATCGGTGGACAGGGGGCGTGAGGCGTGGGTGTCACTGACCCCGTGCTCAGGGAGCGGGCAGCTTGGTCTCGACCGGCATCCAGCGACGCCCGCAGGGGTGTGAGATGCGGGTGAAACATCAGTATCCGCCGGTGCAATGTCGCGGGTGCGGGTGGCGCGGCACCCGGGCCTACGTGACCTTGGGTGATCTCAGGGATCCACGCCAGGGGTACGGTGATTGTCCGCAGTGTCGGACCCCCCTCGCCAGGGACCCAGGGCGCCGGCACCCAGGGACGAGTAAGCTGGCCCGCGGGGAAGAACCATGATCGAATTTCGGGTGTGGGGCGTGAGTCAGCAGATGGGCTCGAAGCGGGCGTTCACGCCGAAGGGCTGGAACCGGCCGATCATCACGGACAGCAATCGCAGCTTGAAGGGGTGGCAGGTGCTTGTCCGGCAGGCGGCCAGCACGACGCTGAACACGTTGCCGCTGGCCTCGCGGGGGTTACTGCTCGGGGGCGTGCGACTCACCCTCGCGGTCGTGTTGCCGCGGCCGAAGAGTCTCGCGAAGAAACTGTCCCCGCATCTGAAGGCGCCCGACCTCGATAAACTGGTCCGTGGGCTTGCAGACCCGTTGTCGGGCCTGCTGTATCGGGACGACAGCCAGGTCGTCGAGTTGATCGCCAGCAAACGATACGCCGCGGTCGGAGAATCGCCGCACGTCGACGTACGCGTCGAGGCAACGCAGGGGACGGCGCCGATGCGCCAGCCGGCGATGGGGCGGTCGCTGTGGGAAGGACTGGAGGGGTGATGATGCCGCGCCGGAACGTGCAGCGGGCAGTTATCCCCTGCCCGGAACTCAGTCGGCCGTGTCCCGAGCAGGCGTTCGTGACACCGAACCCGAGCGGCTACGAATTCGGGTGGAAGTGTCCGGCCGGGCATGCAGGCGTCATTGCGTGGGCGCACGGCAGCCCGCCGCCGGACTTTGTACTGAACACGTGGGAACCGCGGACACCGCAGCAACACGAGGAGTGTGACGACATGGCCAAAAAGGCGAAGAACGTGACGTTGCCGGGCATGGAAGACCGCGCGATCAAGCCACTGCAGACGGCGGCCGAAGAGTACGCGGAGATTCGAGACGAGCGGATGGAACTCAGTCAGCGCGAAGTCAAGCTCAAGGCCAAGGTGCTCACGCTGATGCACCATCACCAGAAGGAGCACTACGCGTACGGCGGGGTGACCATCGACATTGTGAAAGAGGAGGAGAACGTCAAGGTCCGCGTGAAGGCGGTGAAGGACGACGAGGGCGAAGACGGCCCGCCGGATGAGTAGACACGCCGGGGTACCGGCGCGCCAAGCTCCAGCATCGCGGGCATGGAGATCAGGCAGTGAGACTTTTGGACTTGTTTTCAGGCGCTGGCGGCGCGGCAGTCGGCTACCATCGCGCCGGCTTCGACGAGATTGTCGGGGTTGATCATCGGCCTCAGCCGAGATATCCATTTCGTTTCGTTCAAGCTGACGCGCTGGAATTCTGTAAGTCCTTCGGCGCCGGGTTCGACGTGATTCACGCGAGCCCGCCGTGTCAAGCGTATTCACGGGCGCGGCTTATTCATGGGGTTGGTAACCATCAAAATAATCTCCCGTCGACGCGGAGAGCGTTGCAAAAGACTGGGCGGCCGTGGGTCATTGAAAATGTTCCAGGTGCTCCGATGCGCGCGGATCTTGAACTGTGCGGAACATCGTTTGGGTTGAAACTCGCCCGTCATCGGCTATTTGAGTTGTCCACGCCTCCGATCGCTGTGACTTTGCTGCCACCATGTCGACATCGCGCGAAAGGTTCGCGTCAACGCGGCGAGATTGTGTCGGTATTCGGCCACGGTGGCGACGTGTACAACGGAGTCGCGACGTGGCGAGAGGCAATGGGCATTGATTGGATGACGCGCGATGAACTCAGCCAAGCCATTCCTCCGGCGTATTGCGAGTTTATCGGCAAAGAGCTTATAGCTGCGATTGAGCACGCCGACGCGCGTGGGCGCGCCTATTCCTCGCGTTCACGCACTCTCGACATTTCCTCTTTCCCTGATCCAGAAACAAGTTATGACCCGAGTACTGATGTCCTCGGGGGCAATGCGTCTTCCGGATGTTTGCTCCCGTCAATGTCCGCGGTGACCGGCGCGAGTTCACACCAATCGGCACGGCGTCTAAATGCGCTGGATTGACACACGGCGGATTCGCACAAAGATGGTCCACAGTCTCCAGCGCCAGAAGTTCACGCTTGTAGAACGCGAAGGATACGCGATGCGCCAACTGCTTAATCCACCGGCCACGTTCTTTCACGTCGAACAGGCCGTAGCCGTTCGGGTGGATCGTGCCTTGCCAGATCCAGCAGTCGCGCGAACGTTGGATCTTCGACTCGAATCGCTCTCGCACATCACGCGGGTGTGGTCCAGGCATAACGCTAATCATACCACTAAGTACACGGAATTCATTGGTCGACAGCTTCTTGCTTACCTGACGGTCTCATTTTCGACTTGCTGACGACGGGCGAGGGGCCGTAGACTACCCCCCAGAGCCAGACGCGAGGAGCGCACCAAAGAGCTGGAGCGACCCATGTCCAGACCAAAACGATCGAGTTTACCCGAAGCCCCCCTGAGCCGTCGTGAGCAACTTTTTGTGTCCGCGTACCTCGCCCACGGCTGCGTCGCCGCGCGAGGCGCCGAAGCCCTCGCGACCAAACCCCTGACCGCGCAGGGCTACGCAAACCTCGGCCACGCCTACATCACCAGGCCGAACGTGCGCGCCGCCGTCGAGGCCGCCCTTGCGGAGATGCGCGAACGCAGGGAGTGGACCGCGGCGCATGTGCTCGAGTCGATCCGCGCGGTCAGCGATTCCGATGTGGGAAATTATTACTGGCCGGACGGCCGCCTGAAACCCCTCACGGCGCTGACCCCGCCGCAGCGTCGCGCGATTCGGTCGATTCGTGTCCTCAGACAGAACATCACGACCGGAGACGGGGTGACGGAGCAACTCATCGAGTTGCGCTTGTTCGACAAGAACGTCGCGAACGAGCAGGCCATGCGGGTCTTCGGGATCGGGCAGGGCGCCGGGCTGCCAGTGGCTGACGTGCCCTGTTTTGCCTTGCCGGCAGACGGGCCACAGATAATCGCCGTGCATTAGCCACCGATGTTGAGCGCACCAGTGCTCTCGAGCGCAGCCAGACGACCAGCGAGCACCAGAATCTGCGAGTGAGCCAGACGACACGAGAGCCCCACATTGAGCGAGCGTAGCCAGATGAACCGTGAGCCCCATTCAACGAGAGCGAGCCATGGGACGAGAGAACACCACGCGCGATGAGCGACCCGACCCGAGAGCACGCCATAAACGAAGAGCGAGCCAAACGCGAAGAGAGCACCAGAGAGCCAGAGCGAGCCAGCGTCCATGAGCGCACCAATGCTCTCGAGCGAGCCAGAGTAGGAGAGAACTCCATTAGACATGAGCGAGCCAGCCTTCGAGAGCGTACCAATAACGAAGAGCGGAGCCGAGAGTTCCAGCGAGCGTGAGCGAGCCATCCCCCTTGCGTGCACCAAGCAGCCAGAGTATCACTCACTCTTGCTGGAACTTCTCCGGGGAATTATGCGACAAGAGGAGACGAGCATGGACGGACTGAAACCGGGCCGCGTCGTCTATTACCGCAACAGCCAGGGCGACGATGTGCCTGGCCTCGTAACGCGCGTGCATAGTCAAGAGAGCGGCACGATCAACCTTGTGATCTTCCCCGACTACCCGAACGCCCCGAGCGAGGTCGTCGAACGGAAATCGTCGATTCCGTTCGAGGCAACCGGTGCCACGCCGTTTACGTGGCACTGGATGTTCGACGGACAGGACATACGCTACCTTCCTGCCGCGACGAAGGCCCACTAGAACCATGCGCGGCGACTTCGACGAAGACGAAGAGGAGGACGACGACGGGGAGTACTGCTCCGACTGCGACAATCCGCGCGAAGCGTGTGAATGCCTAACCGAGGACGAGGACGACGAGGACGACGATTTCGTCGAGGACGACGAGAACGAGTAGAACGATCCTCACTGGCTCGCTCTTCGTTTATGGCGTGCTCTCTGTTCAGGGCTCAGTTCCAGTCGTAGGAGTGCACCATTGGACGGGAGCGAGCCAGAACCAACGAGCGCATCATGAAGCGAGAGCGAGCCACTTGGTAAGAGTGCCCCAGAGTACGAGAGCGAGCATCAGCCAGATTTCGCGCGAGCACCAAGCAGGTAGAGCGAGCCATCATTCGGGAGAGCACCATACACAAAGAGCGAGCCAATTTACGTGAGAGTACCAATCCTGAAGAGCGACCCAACATCAACAAAGGAGCGCGGCCATGCTGTGGGAATTGCGTGTCAGAATGCCTCGGGGCGTCGATGATCGTTACATCGAAACGGACACCGACGACGAGGCAGAAGCGCGGCGTGTCGCAGACGCCTACATCGACAGCCTCGCGAGCCCTGTGATCCGCTTTGTCTATCTCCGGCGTTTCGTCATCGCGTCGAGCGCGACCTATCCCCGGCCTCGCGTCGAAGGCGGTCCGGTGACGGACCCCCTCGTCAAAAAGCCGAGCCTCAAAAACATCGCCGAACAGGCCGGGCGCATCGGGGCATGACGCTGACCGCGCAGCGGGCGCTCGTGGCCTACTTGCGCCAGTACCCCTCGCCGCCGGCGTCATCGGGCCAAGGCCCGATCCACGCGCGTTTTCAGGCCCGGCCCCTGCTGAT
>JAHFCS010000240.1 GCA_023249395.1 Gemmatimonadota bacterium | reverse complement strand
CGACGGGGCGAGCTGTGCGAGGGTATCGACGAGCACACTCGCCACCGAAGCGCTGGCGAGAATTGTCGAGAACCAGAGACTGATTGCGACCATGAACCCGACGTACGGTCCGAACGCCACCTCGGCGTACGCATATGCGCCACCCGAGAGCGAGACCCTGCTCCCCGCGTCGGCGAAGCAGAGGACGATGAGACCCATGGCGATCGCGCAGATCACGTAGACGACGGGCGCCGCGCCACCGACCTTTGCGGCGACGATCGCCGGCAGCACGAATATTCCGGCGCCTATCGTATAGTTGATGATGGCGGCGGTGAGCCCACGGACGCCGACAGCCCGGATCAGTCCTTCTTCTCTCACTGCGTCCCCTGTTTGACTGTGAGCCGCGCGTTTGCGTCTGCCTGCGCGCGAAGCCGGATGGCGGCTTTCTGAGCGTGGACAGCAAGACCCCTCACGGTCTTGACATCGGCGGTGAGCTTGACACCAGAGGTGAGATCGCGGTTGAGCCCCTTCGAGAGCTGCTCGCGGCCCTTGTCGACCACGTCGCCCACCGACCACCGTGCGTGCTGGCGGAAGTAGTCGCGCACCTCGTCGTGTTTGAGCCACTCGAAGCCGCTCACGAGGAGGTTCGCCGTCCCCGCGTCGTAATCCAGGTCGGGTACCGACAGGTCATTCGTCGCCGGGTTGTACTCCGGCGTGCCGATGAAGTAAATGCGGCCCGATGTCGTGCCGCGGAACTCGAGCTCGAGAGCCAGTTTGCCGCCACCGATGCCGAACAGCCGGACGTGCCTGACTACAAGCGTCTGTCCCTTTCCCTCGACGATCTTTCCTACGAGCGCTCCTTCGAGAAGTCGTGTCGCGAGCTGATAATCGAGGACACCCTCGAGCAGAATGTGGAGGCCGTCGCCGACGGCGGCGGGATAAAGAGGCGGCAGCGGGGTCTCCACCGTCGGCGGCTGCTTTCCTGTGACGACGCGAGGCGATGCCGAAAATCCGAGGGCGGTGACGAGCGTCCTTTTCACGCCGACGGCCTCGCCCATCCGCACGGCGCTGGGATTGATCACCAGCCAGACGCTGTCGGTTAGCGGAATCGGCCGCTGAAGCAGATGCCACCATCCCTCGAACCGCGTGCGGATGTCGAGCCTTGCGATCTTGTCGTCGATCATCGATCGCTTGCCGTTCAGAATGCTCCGCGTGGCATCCACCACCCGATCGCTGACGTTGATGTTGAACACCGTGACCCGGCACTGGTCGTGGTTCGCGTTGCTGTAGGGCTCGATCCGGCCGATTCGCGTCTTGCCGCGGAGCTGCCACTCGGGCGTGATGCGCAGCGCGTCGGTGATCTCGATTCGCAGACGCGGCCGCTCGCCGCCGATGCCGCATGATCCACTTACTTCGCCGACGACCGGCGGCTTGTACCATCCCTTGCCGGCGTAGTGCAGCACGGCGGTGATGTGCGCCACCTGCCCTTCGAGCGCCACCTGAAACGGGTCGCGAACGGCTTCGAACGCAACGTGCATCCGCGGCTGTCCGGAAACGTTGTGGCGCTCGTCGATGTTCCCGAATTTCCTCGGCACCGCCTTCTCGAGCGCACGCACGACCGGTGTCAGGTCATACGTCAGCGGAATGTCGAGCGTGGACGAAGGCAGCGCCGGAAGAGTATCCGTGTCGGCCGTGAGGGCCGGTGCCGGCGCTTCAATGTCGAGCTTTCCCTCGCAGGCGGCCGTAGCGAGCGATACAAGGGCAAAAGCACAGGCTCGCGTTACGCCGCGCTGAAACGGAGTCAGAGATTGAGGCGTAGTTGTAGTTCGCAAGGGGTTAACAATAGCAGGGCGCCACCCGTTCGCTATCTTTGCTGCACGACCAATCAACCGGAGCACTCCATGATCGGCCTGCTGTTTCTCATCGTAATCGTCGTTCTCGTCTTCCTGTTCGCGATCGGGGCCTACAACCGCCTGGTATCGCTTCGCAACCAGGTGCAGAACGCCTGGAAGCAGATCGACGTCCAGCTCAAGCGGCGTCACGACCTCATCCCGAACCTCATCAACACGGTGAAGGGTGCGATGGGCTTCGAGCGCGAGACGCTCGAGGCAGTTGTCGCCGCCCGGAACACCGCGATCGCCGCCGTGAATTCCGGCAGCGTCCCCGCAACTGCGGCGGCGGAGGCGCAGCTTACGGGGGCACTCGGCAGGCTGCTCGCGGTTGTCGAGGCGTATCCGGATCTCAAGGCGACGGGGAATGTCGCCCAGCTCCAGGAAGAGCTCACCGCGACCGAGAACAAGATTGGTTTTGCGCGCCAGCTCTACAACGACACGGCGACGCAGTACAATACGGCCCAGCAGACTTTCCCGACGATGCTGTTCGCGGGAATGGCGGGAGCAGCGCAGGTGCCGCTGTGGGAGATCACGGACGAGGGAGAGCGCGCCGTACCCCAAGTCGATCTCTCGCTTGGACCGCCCAAGAAATAAGGTCTATCGGAACAGCCTTAAGCGGGGTTTCGGTGTTTCCAGCGGAATGTATTCCGCGGACGCGCGCTAACGTTGTGAAGCAATGACCGTGAGCACTCCGCCGAAGTACGAGAGCAGCAAGCGCAATCTGTTCGCTCAGCAGGAGGCGAACCGGAAGGCGAGCCGCCGACTGGTCGCCGGGTTCATTCTCTTCGTCACGTGGCTCGGCTTCGGCGGCGACTTCATATGGTACCTGTGGTCGTCGGGCCAGGCATCAGCGCTAGCGAGCGAAGGCCTCCCCTACTCCGGAGTCCACGTCATTCCCGGCCTCGGCATCGTGCTGTTCATCATCGCCGCAGGCATGGCATGGTGGGGCTACGAGTTCGGCGCGACAGCGCTCATCAAGGCGACCGGCGGTCATGAGATTACCGATCCTGCGAACGAAGCGGAGCGAAGGCTGGTGAACGTAGTCGACGAGATGACGATCGCGTCGGGCGCGCTTCGTCCCCGGATATGGGTCGTTCCCGACACCGCGCCTAATGCCTTCGCGACTGGAGTGCACGCGAACGATTCGCACATCGCCGTGACAGAGGGCCTGCTCGAGACCTGCACCCGAGACGAGCTGCAGGCGGTGGTGGGACACGAGATGGGACACGTCGCGAATTTCGACGTGCGGCTGATGACGCTCCTCACCGCGCTCGTCGGCATTGTCGCGCTGGTTCACAACGCGTCATTCCGGTGGATGCGAGTTGGCGGCGGTGGTTCTCGCTTCAGCGGGCGATCGCGCTCCCGCGACAGCAAGGGCGCTGGCATCCTCGTCGTAGTGTTGCTCGTGGTCTGGATCATCAGCTGGGTGATCGCGCCACTCGTAACGCGCTTCATGGCGATGAAGGTCGGTCGCTCGCGCGAGTTTCTCGCCGATGCGATGAGCGCCCAGTTCACGCGAAACCCGGGAGCGCTTGCCGACGCGCTGGTCAGGATCAGCAGCTCCACGGTGAAGCCGACGGCGATTCCGCGCAGCTCGGCGCAGCTCTGCATCGTTGATCCCTTCCATTCCGCGTGGAGCGACCGCGAGGGCCGCCTCGCCAACCTGATGGCGAGCCATCCGCCGCTCAGCGAGCGGGTGGCCCGACTGCGCGCAATGGCCTACCAGCCGGGGGAGCTAGGGAACGGTGTCGATTCTCCAGAGCCCGTTCAGCATGTCTGAAGCGTAGAGCTTCGTTCCGACTGACTGAACACCCCATACGTAGACGGGCATTCCGGTGTCGGTGAGGGCTTTCGCCACCTCCCGTCCCGTTTTACCAAGATCGCATCGATTGCCGGAGCCTTTCATGCTTGCGCTACAGCTCCCGAGATCACCGCGCACGTTGAGAGCGCGCACGCCGCCGTTGTAATACGCCGCGAACAGAACACCCCGCGCTTCATCGACCGAAAAGTTGTGGGTGCCGGCACCAGGCACGCTGAAGAACGCGACCTCGCGGGGATTGGCGAAATCCGAAACGTCCACGACATGGATGTCGCCAACCGACTCCGAGCCGATGCTTCCCGGCCCCTCTTCACCGACGAAAGCGTAGCGCCTGGACCCATCGGTGGGATCGTGAAACCACCAGATGTTGTGAACTTTTCCCCCGACCGTCCTGGTGTTCCCGATCAGAACCGGATTCGAGATCGAGCCTCCCTTTCCTCCGCCACCAATGTCGAAAATCGAGATCCCGTCGTTCCACAACGCTGTCATCAGGATTCCGTCACGCACATAGACGTCGTGCACGAAGGGATTACCCATGGTCCGCGCAAGCACCTCTGTCGGCGCTGACGGATCCGAGATGTCAATGATCACCAGTTTCGCTCCGTCCGCGCCCGGGTCAACCGAGAGAAAGGCGTAGAGCTTTCCGTTGACCCTCTGAATTTCCGCGGTGTGCACCCCGGCCAGGGTGTTCGCGTTGGCAAACCGCGAGAGAAGCCTCGGCATC
>JAHFCS010000239.1 GCA_023249395.1 Gemmatimonadota bacterium | reverse complement strand
GTGATGGATGACGCGGACCTCGACCTCGCGCTTGAAGGAGCGTTGTGGGGCGCGTTCGGAACGACGGGGCAACGATGCACAGCTACGAGTCGTCTCATTCTGCAGAGGGGAATTCACGATCGGTTTCTTGGCATGCTCGTGGACCGGGCGAAAGCGCTGAAACTGGGCGACGGCCGAAAGGCGGGAACAGACGTCGGTCCTCTGATAAACGAAGCGGCAGTGGAAAAAGTGGAACGCTATGTCGACATCGGAGTGGAAGAGGGGGCCAATCTGATCTGCGGAGGAAAGCGGGCGGAAGGCCGCGGGCTGGGAAAGGGAAATTTCTTCGAGCCGACGATCTTCGCCAACGTCGAGCCGGGCTACACGATCGAGCAGGAGGAGATCTTCGGTCCCGTGCTGTCGGTCGTGCGTGTCTCCACCGTCGATGAGGCGTTCGCGGTCAACAACGGGGTCCGCTATGGACTTTCCTCTTCGATCTACACGCGCGACGTCAACGTCTCGTTCAGGGCCTTCTCGGAGCTCGACAACGGAATCACATATGTCAACGCACCAACGATCGGTGCCGAGGCACACATGCCGTTCGGTGGTGTAAAACAGACGGGCAACGGGCATCGCGAAGGCGGCTGGGAAGTCTATGAGTTCTATTCGGAGACCAAGGTTGGATACGCCGATTTTTCCGGAACTCTTCAGCGCGCGCAGATCGACAACTATCTTGGTACCCCGGACTGACTGACTATTCGTGGAAGACCTTCATTCGATGATCGAGGAGCGGCGCGCGGGCGCGCTCGCAGACGCTAACGGCCGGCGGAGACGGTCTCGCGCGGCCTTCGCGTGGGAGTGGTTCCGCTCCGTGATCGTGGCACTCGCTCTTTTCATCGTCATCCGCTCGTTTTTCGTCGAAGCGTTCAAGATCCCCACCGGGAGCATGGAGGGTACGCTCCTCGTCGGCGATTTTCTTCTCGTCAACAAGCTCGTATACGGCGCCGAGGTCCCGTTTTCGGGAGTGAAGCTGCCGGCGCTCCGCACGCCGAGGCATGGCGACATCATCGTCTTTCAATGGCCCGTCGACCCTACCAAGAATTTCGTCAAGCGCATCGTCGGACTTCCCGGCGATACGCTGCTGATGAAAGACGGCGCGCTGATTCGCAACGGAGTCGTGCAGCACGAAGCGTACGTGTCGCACACGTCGCCCGGGTCGGACGTGGCGGATGACGAGTTCAAGTGGCAGCTCGCGTATCTCCTGAGCGCACACCATCCCGTTCCGGAAAAACCTCGCTCGCCGATGCAGGTCCGCTCCCTCGAAGCGAAGCTGGGCTATCATCCCTCCCGTAACAACTGGGGCCCGCTGGTCGTCCCTGATAAGAACTACTTCGTCCTTGGCGACAACCGGGACAATTCTCTCGACAGCCGGTATTGGGGATTCGTCGCCGACTCTCTTGTGCGCGGCCAGCCAATGGTAGTCTATTATAGTTACGACCCTGATGGCGCAGTGAAGCTCGACTGGCTGACCCGCGTTCGATGGAAGCGTTTCGGTGAGATGATCCAATAGCGGCAGCGGCTCGCCATAGCGGCCGCTGCATGACATAATTCAGCGGTCGTGAAGAAGGAGCAGCAACCGGTATGGCGGTCTCGGTCAATCGAAAAACGACGTACGATGAAGGTTCGCTGGATCAATACCTTCGCGACATCAGTGTCTATCCGCTCATAACGCGCGAGGAGGAAGTTGCGCTCGCGCAGCGGATCCGCGTCAACGACCAGGAAGCGCTGGACAAGCTCGTCCGCTCCAACCTGCGCTTCGTCGTCTCCGTCGCCAAGAAATATCAGAATCAGGGCGTCTCCCTCTCCGACCTGATCAACGAGGGGAACCTCGGCCTCATCCGCGCGGCACACAAATTCGACGAGACAAAGGGGATCAAGTTCATCTCGTACGCGGTGTGGTGGATCAGGCAGAGCATTCTCCAGGCGCTGGCCGAGCAGTCACGCATCGTGAGAGTGCCCTTGAATCGCGCCGGAGCGCTTCACCGTATCGGGAAGCGCGCCAGCACCCTTCTCCAGGAGCTGGGAAGGCAGCCGACGCACCTCGAGATTGCCGAAGGACTCGACATCACCGAGGAAGAAGTCGCGAAGACGATGCTCATCTCGCAGGTGCATCTGTCGCTCGACGCGCCGATGACGCCGGGCGAAGACAATCGCCTCCTGGACTACCTCCCCGACAACACCAACCGCACCCCCGACGAGCAGACATTCGAGAAGGCATTGTCGGAGGCGATCGAAGAGTCGCTCGCCGGCCTCAAGGAGCGTGAGTCGAAGATCCTGAGGCTCTATTTCGGGCTCGACGGTGAAGACCCGATGACGCTCGAAGACATCGGCACACTCCTCGGCATCACGCGCGAGCGCGTGCGCCAGATCAAGGAGAAGGCACTGCTCAAGCTTCGCCACAACTCGAGGCGAAGGGCGCTGGAGTCGTTTTTAGGATAGAGTTTCCGTCGCGAGGTCTCCGGCAGTAGGCGCGTCGAGTCGATGTAAACCTGCTCTGGCAAGAGAGTCCTTACCCGCGCGACTGATTAAATTCCCCGCATGGCCCAGCAATCCTCATTCGACGTCACAACCGGCGTCGATCTCCAGGAAGTCGACAACGCCGTCAACCAGGCGCAGAAGGAGATCGCCCAGCGCTATGACTTCAAGGGTTCAATCGCGACGATCGAGTTCAGCCGCGCCGAGGGTACGCTCGATCTGACGGCGGAGAGCGAATTCAGGATGGACTCGCTGTTCGACGTCCTCCAGAGCAAGCTCATCAAGCGCGGCGTTCCGGTGAAGAATCTCGACATTGGTGACATCAAGCCCGCCGGTGGCGACAAGGTGACGCGCCAGGTGAAGCTCAAGATGGCCCTCGACGGAGACACAGCGAAGAAGGTCGCCGCCGCGATCAAGGAAGCAAAGCTCAAGAAGGTGCAGGCGGCAATCCAGGGCGATCAGGTGCGGGTCACGTCCCCGTCGAGGGATGAGCTCCAGGCGGCGATGGCCCTGCTGCGCGGGAAGGAGTTCGGAGTCGAGCTCAAGTTCGGCAACTATCGATGATCCCGGCAGCTCGCGGATGAGTCAGGGAGCTCGCACCGGGGGCGCCCGCTCGTGAAAGTCGGCTTCTTGACCCTCGGCTGCGACAAGAACACAGTCGATAGCGAGCGCTACCTCGGAGAGCTCGCGGGTTACGGCGGAGAATACACCGCTGATCTCGCCGACGCCGAGGTGATCATCGTCAATACGTGCGGGTTCATCGACGCGGCGAAGAAGGAATCCATCGACGCTCTGATCGAGGCGGGTCGTTACAAGGCAGACGGCGTTTGCCAGGCGGTTGTCGCGATCGGCTGCATGGTGGAGCGGCACAAGGCGGAGCTGCTCGATGCTCTTCCCGAGGTGGATCTATTTCTCGGCGCGTCGGAGAGCGGCACTCTCGCCCAGCAGCTCGCCGAACTTGGTATCGGTGTTGCCGATCCGGTGGCACTGCACCCAGGGGTCCGGCAATACACCGGTGACCTGCCCCACGTACGCTATCTCAAGATCAGCGAGGGATGCGATCACGGCTGCGCGTTCTGCGCCATTCCCCTGATGCGTGGAAGGCATCGTTCCTTCGCGCGCGGGGAGATCGTGCGCGAGGCGCAGCTTCTCGAACTTCAGGGCGCGCGCGAGATCAATCTCGTCGCGCAGGACCTGGCCCACTACGGTCGCGATCAGCGGGACGGCGTCCGGCTTCCCGAGCTTCTCGAGTCCCTCGTCGAGGAAACCTCGATTCCATGGATCAGGATGCTCTATCTCTATTCAGCCGGAATCACTCCGCGCCTGCTCGAGGTCGTCGCACGCGAGAGCCGGATTCTCCCGTACCTCGACATGCCGATGCAGCACGCGGCCGATGACGTGCTGGCGCGGATGCGCCGTCCCGAAAGAAAGCGAACCATTCGCGAGAAGGTCGCGCGATTTCGCGATGCGGTTCCCGGCGTCGCGATTCGCACCACCTGCATCGTCGGATTTCCGGGCGAATCCGAAGGGCAGTACGAGGAGCTGCTCGAGTTTCTCGAAGAGGTCCAGTTCGATCGCGTTGGCGCATTCACATATTCTCCGCAGGAGGGAACGCGCGCTGCGGAGCTGATCGACGATGTGCCCGATGCGCTCAAGCGCGAACGTCTCGAGCGCCTGACGGAGCTTCAGCGGGCTGTGACATCGCAGCGATACGAGGCGCGTCTCGGAGCCGTCGTCCGCGCCATCGTCGACCGCCAGACCGCGCGCGGATCGCAGGCTCGGCTGCCCTGGCAGGCGGACGACATCGACGGGGTGACACAGCTGGATGAGCTGCATGCGCCTGGCACTTTCCTGGACGTAGCCGTCGAGGACGTCGTGGACGACTACGACTTCAGCGCATCAGT
>JAHFCS010000238.1 GCA_023249395.1 Gemmatimonadota bacterium | reverse complement strand
GGTCGAATCTTAGTGTCTGAATTGCCGTTGGCCCGTAAACACCATCGCGATCTCGTGCTCGTCAGCGGCGGCAATCACGTCCGCGTCGCGCACTGAGCCTCCCGGCTGAACGATCGCGGTAATTCCTGCTTCCGCTGCCTGGTCAACTCCGTCACGGAAGGGGAAAAAGGCATCCGATCCGAGCACGGCTCCGTTCGTGTCGTGTCCAGCGAGCTTCGCCTTGTGGACGGAGAGAAACGCCGCATCCACTCGAGACATCTGGCCCGCACCGATTCCGATCGTCGCTCCGTCCCGAGCGAGGAGGATAGCGTTTGACTTGACGCTCCCGACGGCGCGCCACGCGAACATCAGGTTCTTGCGCTCCTCTTCGCCCGGCGCGCGCTTGGTGACAACGGTCCATCCGCTGAGCTCCGCCGCCGGAGCGGCGCGCTCCTGAAGCAACAGCCCGCCACGAACGCGCTTGTAATCCAGCGCGTGGGCTCCCCATGCAGCGCGTCCTTCGAGTACGCGCAAATTCTTTTTCCGACCGAGAATCTCCAGCGCTTCGACGCTGAACGCCGGCGCGACCAGACATTCCACGAAGAGGCTCGAAATTGCCTGGGCTGTCTCTGCGTCCACCGGTACGGTGAAGGAGATTACGGAGCCGAATGCCGATGCCGGGTCGCAGGCCAGCGCCTTGCGGTAAGCTTCGACCGGCGATGCACCGGTGGCGAGCCCGCAGGGCGTAGTGTGCTTCACGATCGCGCAGCATGTCTCCGAGCCGAAAGGATCGGTAGTCAGCAGAGCACCCTCGAGATCGAGGAGATTGTTGAACGACAGCTCCTTTCCACCCTTCTGCGCGAGTCCGGCCAGACCCATGCCCTCGCGCTCGATGTAGAATGCCGCTCGCTGTCCCGGATTCTCGCCGTATCGAAGCGTCTGCCGGCGAGTCAACGAGAAGTTGATGCGGTCTGGAAAATCCTCGTTGCGCTCGCAGGCGAACCATTTTGCGATTGCCGCGTCATACGCCGCCGTATGGGCGAAGACCTTCTCTGCAAGAAGACGCCGCAGGTCGAGGTCGTCGTCATTTGCCTCGAGCCCGGCGAGGACGCGCGTGTAATCCACAGGCTCAACGACGACGGTAACAGACCCGAAATTCTTTGCCGCTGATCGCAGCATCGACGGGCCGCCGATATCGATGTTCTCGATTACCTCTTCCGGCGTGACGCCCTGGCGCGCCGCCGTTGTCTGGAACGGATACAGATTGACCGCCACGAGAGCGATCGGCTCGATGCCCATCTCGCTCAACGCGGCCATTTGCTCGGCGACGTCGCGTCGCGCGAGCAGCGCTCCGTGAACGGCGGGATGCATTGTCTTGACGCGTCCCTCGAGCATCTCGGGAAAGCCCGTCAGGTCGCTCACCTCGCGAACTGTGACGCCCGCGTCGCGGAGCGCCTTGGCCGTGCCACCCGTGGATACGAGATCCCAGCCGAGCCGCCTCAGTCCCTCGGCAAATTCGACCAGTCCGGTCTTGTCGGAAACCGACAGCAGCGCGAGCGGCATCTCAGAAGTCGGCGGTGAGACCGGAGCTGTTCAGCGCCGCGACGATGTCCACCACGCGCGGATAAACGATGTGCTCGGCCGACAGCACGCGCCCGGCAAGCGACTCAGCCGTATCGTCGATTTTCACGCGCACTCGCCACTGAGCGATGACAGGGCCGCGATCGTACTCGTCGTCGACGAAGTGAATTGTGAGCCCGGTTGTAGTCGCGCCGGAAGCCAGCACCGCCGCATGAACGCGCGCTCCGTACATGCCCGGTCCACCGAAATCGGGAAGAAGGCCAGGGTGAATGTTGATGATCCGTCCGCGATAGTCGCGAATGATCGGCGCCGGAATGTGCTTGAGGTATCCGGCGAGAACCACGAGATCCACTGACCACCGGCGAAGAAGCGTGCCAAGGGTCGTGCCGTCATCTGTCGAATCGAATACCTCAGCCGGAATTCCCGCTGCGCGCGCACGCTCCAGAGCGCCCGCCTGCGCACGATTCGATGCAACGAGCACGATGCCGCAGGCCGGATTACCGATGCCGGCGTAATAGTCGATTATTGCCTGAAGATTTGTCCCACCGCCTGAGGCGAGGACGGCGATGCGCGCGGCCATACGCGATTTTACCGCGCCAGCTGGCTCTCAGTAAGAGTCGCCGACGAGAATCCACTTTCTGACGTGCACCTGATCGGACCCCCGATCAGTTGGTGCAGAGATACCAGTCGAGTGCGGTCGAAAGAGACTCGGCGACGCGCGTCCATTCTTTCGCGCGCGCAATTTCCCCCGCAGGAGTCGCGTCTTTCGGAACGAGCACGCCACGCGCGCCGAGTCGAATTGCGGGTTCTATGTCGCGGAGACGGTCACCGATGAGGAGTGCGTTCTTTGCATCGATTCCCAGATCAGAGACGGCGCGCTCGAACAACAGCGTGTTCGGCTTCCGGCATTGGCACGCGTCACCGGGTTTGTGGGGGCAGTAGTAGGTTGCATCGATCCTCGCTCCCCGCTCGGCGAGCAGCTCATCGAGCCGCGCCTTGACCTGGTCGTAATCGTCGACGGTGAAGTAGCTGCGCCCAATCCCTGATTGATTCGTGACGACGACGACTGGCACGAGCGCCGCGTTGACTCTCGCGATCGCCTCGGCCGCGCCATCGATCAGTTCGACCTGGTCAGGACTCGAGATATAGCTGAAGTCCTTGATGATCGTGCCGTCGCGGTCGAGAAAGACGGCGCTGGTCAGCGGGTTCACGCCAGCGCGCGAAGGATCGCGGACGTCAGCTGTGCGTCGTGAGCGGCCGGTACGCTCCGCAAGTCGAGTATTACGCGATCGTCGGCGATTCTGCCGATGACGGGCGGCCGGCCCGATCTGAGTCTGCTCTCCACGAGCACGGCATTGCCGTCGAGAGCTATTCCGGCGGACGGAATCCCGCGTGTCGGAAATGCTCCGGCGCCGACGCTGGCGACTGTGTTCACCACTGTTGCGCCGCAATGCGCGTCCTGCAGTCGAGCCGCAACGATCTCACATCTCGCGCGAATCGCGTCAACCGGCGCGATGATCATCGCCAGCGTCGGGATCTCGGCCAGCGCACGGGCTGGATCGCGATAAAGGGCGAGCGTCGCGCCCAGGGCGGCAATGGTCATCTTGTCAGTTCGCATCGCGCGGGCGAAAGGATCCTGCTTCAAGCGCGCGATCGCATGTGCCTTGCCGACGACGATCCCGGCCTGAGGTCCGCCGAGCATCTTGTCGCCGCTCATCAGTACGACGGTTGCACCCGCGGCGAGCGCCTCACGAGCGGTGGGCTCGCCCGGCATTCCGAATTCCTCCAGAGAAACAAGCAGCCCGCTGCCGAGGTCATGGACTATGGGAACGTCATGCTCCGAAGCGATTGGAGCCAGCTCGCTGACGCCGACGTCGGCGACGAATCCCTCGATTGAAAAATTGCTGCGATGGACTTTCGCGATTGCGCCGGTTCGCGGGGTGATCGCTCGAACGTAATCGTCTACGTGAGTGCGATTGGTTGTCCCGACTTCGACCAGCGTGGCGCCACTTCTACTCATGATGTCGGGCACGCGGAAACTTCCGCCGATCTCGACGAGCTCGCCCCGCGAGACGATGACCTCGCGCCCGCGGGCAAGTGCGCTGAGCGTCAGCACGAGCGCGGCAGCGCAGTTGTTGACGACGATCGCGTCCTCGGCCCCAGTGAGCTCGCGGAGCAGCGACACGCAATGCGTGTACCGTGAGCCACGCCGGCCCCCCTCGAGATCGTATTCGAGGTTGCTGTATCCGCCGGCAATCTCCGCCACAGCCGCAATGGCGGCCGGAGCGAGTGGCGCCCTGCCGAGGTTGGTGTGCAGCACGATACCAGTGGCGTTGAACACCGGGCGGAGTGAGGGGGTTGAGGCGCGACTCACGCGTTCCGCGATGTCGTCGAGCAGCGCGTCGCTTTCTATTGCCGCCGGAGCAAGTCGCGCTTGATCGAGTGTCTCGCGAATCGCATCGACATCCAGAGTGCGCGGATGCTGGTCGAGAAGCATTCTGATCTCCACCGTTTCAAGAAGACCGCCCACGCTCGGAAGGTGTCGCCGCGGGTCTGTCATCGCCTGATCGGACTCGTCGCCGGTGTTGGCGGCGGTGGAGGCGGGAGTGGGGGTCCTGGCGGAGAGGGCGGCGGAGGCGGCGTCAATGTTTCGACGCGGTCACTAGTGAATGCGACCCCCTCCAATCCGCGGACGCCGATCGTCCGCACGCGAACAGTTGTCCGCTGCCTGATCGGCGTTCCGATGCGGACCAGCAGGCTGTT
Source organism: Gemmatimonadota bacterium (assembly GCA_023249395.1). Lineage (GTDB taxonomy): Bacteria > Gemmatimonadota > Gemmatimonadetes > Gemmatimonadales > Gemmatimonadaceae > UBA4720. The sequence continues at coordinate 96 of JAHFCS010000238.1, read as the reverse complement.
AGATGGAATCGGCCGCGCGGGACGGGCCCCCTTGGCCGCCGTTGTGTCACCCGGCAGCTGGGGCTTTGCGATGCTCAAGATCGGGACGCTCGTCGA
>JAHFCS010000237.1 GCA_023249395.1 Gemmatimonadota bacterium | reverse complement strand
CGCTCTCCTGCGTCTGGTCCATTCGCATCGGCAGCCCGTCAGGGCCGTTCACGAAGACCGCCGACGCCGGCTTGTAGTCTTCCTCTACCTCGTCGAACGGATTGAACTCGGTCTCGGCCTCGGGGCTCGGCTCGGGAGACTCAATGGCAGTCTCCTCCGCCTGCGCTTCGTCGCGCGGATCATCGTCGGACATGTGCCCGCATCGTAAGCACGGGAACATGCCAGAGCAACGGCGGTGACTACCCCTGAAGTCTTTCTCCGGAAGTGGCCTTGTCGACGGCCTCCGCGAGAGCCAGTCCCGATGTCCCCGTAACCTCGGGTCGAGGGTTGCCGTGCTTCTCGGCAAACTCGTCCACGACCTGCGTCAGCTGGGGGTCTACGGTGATTTTGGGGACCGTTTCACCCTTCGATCTGAGCCGATCCGCGAGCACGTTTGCAATCTGCACGACGCGCCCAAGGTCGCGAGCGAGCCAAGCCTGCGCGACCCCAGCCGCCTGGCTGGATTCTCGGTAGAGCCGCTGCCAGTTGTCGCGTTCCTTCTCGACCCCCTCGATGATCCCGAAGAACTCGGAGGCGCGGCGCTCCTGCAGCCGAGCCTGATCGGCAAGCTGATCGGCGACGGCGCCGACCTGGGTCAGCGCCTGGTTGGCGGCGTCTCGCTCCAGGCGAAGCTGACCGATCCGACTCAGCGCCGTGCGCCAGACCGCGACGAGCACGAGAGAGAGCAACAGAACCAGAGTCAGCAGCGTGTATGTAAGTGCATGATCCATCAGACTAATATCCTTTTTGCCGCAGCACCTGCAGAGCCAGCATGGTTCCCGGAATCGTGTCTTCCGGAGGCGCACCTACATCGAACCAGCCCCACTCCGTGTGTTCATGGCTCAGCGTCGGCGCGAACTCGGTGGGGAATGTGCACACGAAGACCGTGTACTCCAAGTCCGCCCGCACCGGCGGCCTCGGCATGTACGTGACGTGGCTCCCGTCCGGGAGCCGGCGAATCGCGAAGCTGTCGCGACAATCGAGCCCCGCAGCGTCGGCGCCCGTCTCTTCCTCGAACTCGCGGACGGCATTCGCTACCGGGTCTCCGTCGTCCGCCGGATCGAGGTGACCGCCAGGCTGGTCCCAGCCTTGGTCGGCGGAGCGGCGCATCAGCAGGACGCGGCCGGTGTTGTGGGCCAGGACGAGGGTGCCTGCAGCTTTCTGACTCATGGAGTTTCGCCTAGTTGCGATGTTTCACGTGAAACATTTTGGGGCCGGTTGTTTCACGTGAAACAACGGCTACTCAGTAATTCCGAGTACTTGCAGGGCCGCGATCACGGCCTCGTCGGTCTGTTTCACACGGAGCTTCGAGGCCAGCGTGAGGACCGCCATCCGAGCGTCCTTCAGGGGCACATACCCGGCGTCGCGCATGTCCTGCGGCTGCGCCCACTCGGTGCCGGTCGGCTTGAAGTTCTCCGTGCCGGGGACGATGCCGTTGCCGCGAACCTTCGCGGTCAGGATCACGAACGGCTGCGGGTCAGGCCGAATGAAGGTGATGGGGTCGGGAGGCTTGACGGAGTCGCTCATCGAGGGAGCCGTCGGCGTCCTGTGCCCGGAGGTAACGCACCGCGTTGTCCGGGCGGCAGCTGTCCAGCGGGGGGATCCGCCGGCCCGAGCCGCTGCTCCAGTCGCTCGACGAGCCCGAGCAGCTTGATGTTGGCCATCTGGCCAACACGCGCGTCAGCGCGACCCATCGCGCTCGGGTCGTAGATACTGGTGGCGATCGCGCCGTCGCCGAAGATGCCGCCTGCGGTTTGTCCGCCAAGGCCATGTACCCCGTCGAGCAGCTCTGCTTCCTCGGCCAACCAACGCTCCTCGGCCTGCGCTGGCGACTCTTCCTCGTTGCCCCGGTACCGAACGACGGGCGAACCCGGGAACTCCTGCGACTGGTGCTGCTGAATGGCCTCGGCGCGTGACCGCGCGAGCGATGCGCCACTCGCGTCGCCGAAGCCGGCGGTGCGCGTGAGCGCCTGCGTCGGGACCGCGGGGGCGCCGCTGCCCGAGAGACCGAGGCGCGCACGCAGCATTTCGCGCTTGACATCCTCGACGCTGCGTCCCTCGATTTCCGCAAGCTCCCTGATCGTCCGCTCTTCTTCGTCTGTTAGGGCCATGCTTTCCGTCTCCTCTTCCGTTCTCTCAGGATCGCGCGACGCGAGGGCGTCCGCAAGCTAGTTTGCTCCGATTCGCTCTCGTTCTCTTTCGCGACCGCATCAGCGAACGCTTCGGCCGCCGCGCTGATCTTCTTCCGGCATGTGTCGCACAATCGAGCGCGGAGGCTACCGGGCGCAGGGACCGCCGGTGGATCCAGTGCCTTCTCGGCGCACGGCGCACACAGCTCCGGGATGAACTGGATGACGTGAACGCCCATCACTTCCTGCCCACGTTGTCCTTGATCACTTGCCAGCCGGATGGCGTCGGCGAGTAGCTCGGTGCGCGGCCGGGGTAACAGTGCGCTACGTCCTGACGCACGTACACCAGCCCGAGCAGCAGCAATCGTTCCGCTCGGGTCTGTGACAGCGCGCCACCGTTCCTCTGTCGGAGCCCGCGGAGCGCGTGGATGTCCGACAGCGACAACGCAAGCTCACCGGGCTTCGTCATGGTGGCTCGACGAACAGCGCATGCAGAGATGTCCGCCAATGAGGCACCGGACCATCGCGCCGCTTTTGATGAGGTCGGGGCGGATCGGTCGGTGGCAGTCGGCGCAGTGGTAGCAATGCGCGATCGGTTCCGTTTGTGGCTCCGGAACTTCGCGTCGTTTCTTCCACCATCGGTAGATCAGCAGCGCCGCCACGTAGAGCGCGAGTGAGGCGATCGAATAGATCGTGTCGGCGATCAGAATCGTCTTCACCGTCATCATGGCTACTCGGTCTCCGTCACGGTCTCCGTCACGGTCTCCGTCGCCGCAGGCCCCTTCGGCGGCTTCGGGCAGTGCACACGAGCGAGCGCTCGCAGCTCCTTGACCGACTCAGGCGACAGGATCCAATCGGCATTGCCGACACATCTCGTGTTCTGTAGCGAGAATTGAGCGGTCTCGACCAGTGGCTCCGTGCCGCCCCAGCTGAGCGTTGCGCGCGTTCGCGCAAGTCGCACGAGCTTCTCTTCGCGCCGCTGCAGAGGCTCCTTGGTGCGCACATGACCGTTGCGCGAGAGCCGCGTCTTGGTGATCGCGCCGTCCACCACAACTGTCTCCTGCTCTCGCGACAGCACAGGCTGACGCAAGACCACCACCGTCACCGGAGCGTCTGCGGGTGGCGCGTACTCGATGTCGTTCGCTGGGATCGGTTTCTCGTCAGTCACCGTCATCTTCTCCGTCGTCATCGTCGTACTCCTTCTTCAGCGCCTCGACGCGCGCGTCCAGATCGCGCATCCACTTCTCCTGTGCCGTCACACGCCCCGCAATGAACGCACAGCCCACGAGCACCATGTACCCGACGAACGCATGCCATCCCGCGCGCTGCCACAGGAACGCACCGAAGGCGAGCGGCGCGGCGAACATCAGCGCGATCCCGATCTGAATGAATGCGTCGCGGAACGATTTCATCGTCGCAGTGCGCGAAGCATATCCTTTGACAGCACGTGCCCTCGCTCGGCAGTAAACAAAAATTCGGGCCAGTCGCGCAGCGCGCGGTCTGTCCAGTGAATCAAGCGACTGATCGCCTCTTCCCGAGTCTGTGCTGTGTCGAACGCCCATGACTGTCCCCTCGCGTGCGCAATGATCACGAACGCCGGTGTTTTGCTTTCTTCTTCCACGTTCGCCCGGCCTTCTTCTTTTTCTTCAGCGCGAGCAGGCTCTCGCGCAACTTCACCGACACGCGATCGACCGGCGCCCTAACGATGCGCGGACGGTGCAGCGTCTTGCCAAGCAGCGGCGCAAGCTGCGCTGCGCTGTACGGATGCTCGCGCTTCTCTTCCTCCGGGAGCAACGGACACTCCTCCACGAGCAACTGACCGATCCGAAATTCGTCGCGGTGTACTTGCTCTGCATTCTCGCGCGCCTGGAACCACCAATGGTCCCAGACGACGCTCAGGACGGCGCCCGTATCCTTGACCATCACGAGCCACCGTTTGAGCGTCATCACTTCTTCCCAAGGCCATAGGCGTACGCAATCGCGCCCAGCATCATCATGCTGCCCATGACGATCCACGGCATTCCACCAGCCAAAGCCTCGCGAACACGCTTGCGCCCGGACACGGCGTCGAAATCGACCGTGTGACCGTCGGCGCACACGAGCCGTGCGGCGCGCACGCAGTCGACCGCGGAAAACGACGGGGCCCCAATGATGGACATTGGATCCGGACGCACGAGCGGGATGCTGCTGAGGAACTCGGCTGTTCCTGAATAGACACGCGGCGCGACGAATCCGAGCGCCTGTAGCTCGACC